>CANEXR010000037.1 GCA_947443815.1 Flavobacteriaceae bacterium
ACCAAGTAAAAACAGCCACACAACCCATTTAAAAATAAAATTAGGCGAAATTGATTTTAGAAAATTCAATATTGATTATTTGGATGAGAATTCCAAAGAGCATGCAGGGCTAACAATGAAAAAATTGGCTGTAAAATTTGATAAAATTGATATCGAAAAACAGTTTATCCTTATCAAAAGTATAGATTTGTCGGATACTAAAGGTATTTTTGCAATAGCTAAAAAGCAAAAAGCAGTTGCCGTATCAAAGGAAAACATTGACCAATCCAACTCTGATTGGGAGGTGAAAATTAATGCTTCAGACTTCAAACGGATTGATTTAAATTATGATGACAATACAATCCTAGCTTTAAAAAAAGGAATTGATTACAACCATTTAAATCTTAAAAATCTAAACTTAGCTGCTGAAAACATCAATTATAATCCCGAAAATATATCAGGGAATATTAATTCATTCCGCGTTAAAGAACAAAGTGGTTTGGTAATTGATTCTTTTAGCACTGATTTTTTCTATGGTAAAAAAAATGCATATCTTAAAAAATTGCAACTCAAAACTCCTCAAACCGAATGGAAAGATGAAATTTTAATTGGATATCCATCCATTGAATCGATTACCAAAAATTTAGGTGAATTGAGTATCAAAGCTAGTGTGAAGAAAAGTAAATTAGGATTTAAAGATATTTTGCTATTTGTTCCCACATTGTCGGAGACCGATCCATTCAAAAATAACCCAAATGCTATTTTACATCTAAACGGTGCTATATCTGGTAAATTAAAAAACATTGAAATTCCAAATCTAGAAATTAGTGGAATTGGTACTACAAAACTGGCCGCTAGTGGACAAATTATTGGCTTACCTGATATGAAAAAAGCTCATTTTGATTTGGCGATACATCATTTTAGTTCCAATTCAAAAGATATTAATTCGTTTGTACCAAAGGGCAGTATTCCAAGTTCTGTTCAATTACCTTCCCAGTTTAATGCAAAAGGAACCTTCAAAGGAACAATGGATTATTTTAATACAAATATGAATTTACAATCCAGTTTTGGTAATGCTAAAATCAAAGCAATGTTTGACCAAAGGATTAAAAATAAAGAAAAATATAACGCACAAGCTATACTTGATAATTTTAATTTAGGGGCATTTATCAAAAATGATTCTGTTGGAAAACTTACATTAAAAGCAACTATTAAAGGAATTGGACTAAATCCAAAAACCGCTCAAGCAACAGGAAACGCAACCTTAGTCAAAGCTGATTTCAAGAAGTATGTATACCAAAATATAATTGCAAATGGAAAGATTAGTAGTGGCAAATTTAATTTAGAAGCCAATGCCAAAGATCCAAACCTTACTTTTGATTTAGTAAGTAGCGGAAGTTTTAGAGATAAATATCCATCCGGAAAAGTAAACCTAAATGTAGATATTGCTGATTTAAAAAAACTAAATCTACATGCAGGAGCAATGAAATTAAAAGGGAATATAGATGCTGACTTACAAACTATTGATTTGGATTATTTAAATGGTAGCATTAATGCGCACACACTAACTGTAACAAATGCAAAAGAGCAATATACACTAGATTCCGTTTCGTTAATAGCAACCTCTAATTCCGAAAAAAATACAATTCAAATACAATCTCCATTATTGAATGCAAGCTTGAATGGCAAGTATAAATTATCTCAAATTGGAAATGCATTGTCCAATTCAATTGCAAAATATTATGATAGTAATCCAAAATCAAAAAAAATAGCAACTCAAAAACAACAATTTGAATTTAAAATAGATCTCAAGCATCATCCACTCATAATGGAATTTGTCCCTGAATTAAAAAGTTTTGAACCAATTGCTATAGTAGGAAATTACAATTCAGATAAAGATAGTCTTACTATAAAAGGGTTGGTTCCAAAATTAAAATTTGCAGATTATACTATTACGAATGCTGTTTTGGATATAAACACAAAAGACAAAATTTTGTCATACAATTTTGTGGTTGATGATATCCAAAGTCCACAAATACAATTACCATATACAGCTATTTTTGGAAAAATAGAGCATAATACCATTGATTATGCCTTACAATTAAAAGATTTAAATAATAAAGAGCGGTATTATCTAGCTGGAACATTAAAGTCCATAAATGAGAATTCAGAAATACATTTAGATCCAAATGCACTCCTACTGAATTATGACTCATGGAATATGAGCTCAGATAATTTAATTCGTTTTGGTAAAAAAGGAATCTATATTTCGGATTTTGAAATTGAAAAAGAAGGAAATAGTATCAAAATAGCGTCTCAATCCGAAAATGAAAACGCACCAATTGCAGTTGATTTTAAAGATTTTGAAATTGAGACACTATCAAAAATGGTTGAAAAAAGTGAGCTTCAAATGGTCGGAAAAATTAACGGAAATGCCTTATTGAAAAATGTTAGGACCAAACCCTTTTTTACTTCGGACTTAATGATAGAAAACTTTAGTATTAAAAAAGATACTATTGGAACCATTAACATAAAAATCAATAATGAAATTGCTGACACATACGACACCAAAATTGCCATAACAAACCAAGGAAATCAAGCAACTCTAGATGGGATTTATAAGTCAAATGATAGCAGTTTTGACTTGAATCTAAATATTGAAAAACTAAATATGAAAAGTATTCAAGGATTTTCGATGGGAGAAATTACAGAAAGTACTGGGTTTTTAACCGGGGATTTCAAAATTACAGGTAATACAAATCAACCCAATATCCTTGGAACATTACAATTTAACGAAGTAGGTTTTAAAGCAAAACAACTGAATTCAAAATTCAAATCCATAAATGATAAAATACAATTTACAACTGATGCCATTTACTTTGATCGTTTTGTCATAAAAGATGAAAAAGACAACGAATTGATTGTTAATGGCAAAATTGACAAAACCAATTTCAGTAATTTTGGTTTTGATTTAACAATAGACGCTACTAATTTCAAAGCAATCAATTCTCAAGCAAAAGACAATGATTTATATTATGGAGAATTATTTTTAGACAATCATTTAAAAGTAACTGGCACCTTGGACAATCCTACTGTTGAAGGAAATATTAAGATTAATAAAGACACCCAATTTACGATTGTATTACCTCAATCCGATCCTTCTATAGCCGATAGAGAAGGCATTGTAGAGTTCATTGACCAAGACAATCCACAACTTATTGAAACTGTTATTACAGATGAAATTAATAGCAAAACCGATGTCAAAGGTATCAATGCTTCAGTAAATATAGAAGTTGATAAAGAAGCCAGTTTAACAATAATTATTGATAAAACAAACGGAGATAATTTGCAATTGAAAGGAGCTGCACAACTCAACGGCGGTATTGACCCTTCTGGAAAAACCACACTGACAGGAAAATATGAATTTAGCGAAGGTGCTTATGAAATGACCTTTAGTTCTATAAAAAGAAAATTTGACATCAAAAAAGGAAGTTATATTCTTTGGACGGGAGAACCAACAATGGCAGATATTAATATTACTGCCGTTTATAAAATTAAGGCTGCACCAATTGATTTATTAGACAATCAATTGGGAGGAGTTACAACGGAAGAACGAAATACATACAAAGAAAAAATTCCATTTGAGACCGAATTAAATATGAATGGTGAATTGATGAAACCAGATATTAGTTTTGATATTATTCTGCCTGAGGAAAACAACAATAGTGTTTCATCTAAAATTTTAAATGAAACCAAATCAAAGTTAGCTCAATTGCGCCAACAAACTGACGAATTGAATAAACAAGTTTTTGCTCTAATCGTACTTGGTCGCTTTATTGGTGAAAACCCTTTTGCTAGTGAATCTGGTGGGACTTCGGCATCATCAATCGCAAGAGAAAGTGCTAGTAAAATATTATCTCAACAATTAAACAATCTCGCTGGAGACCTTATAAGTGGTGTAGAACTCAATTTTGATTTGCAAACAATAGATGATTACTCATCGGGCCAAAAAGAAAACAAAACAGATTTGAATATTGGTGTTACAAAAAAACTATTGAATGATCGATTAAAAGTTACTGTAGGAAGTAGTTTTGGATTAGAAGGTTCGCAGCAAGCTAATGAGCAAGCTAGCAATATTGGAGGAGATATTTCATTGGATTATCAACTTTCAAAAGACGGCAAATATAAAATCAGAGCATATCGAGTAAATAAATACCAGGTGGCATTGCAAGGCGAAGTTGTTGAGACCGGAATTGCCTTTATAATTACCTTAGATTATGATAAGTTTAGAGAATTATTTCATAAAAATAAAACTCGTAAAGCAAAAACTAAAAAGGAAAAAGTAATAAAAACAAAATCTGATGAATAAAACGGCATTGCTTTATTTTCTTCTTTTGGTATTTTTTGCCAGTTCTTGCAGCAATACAAAATATTTAGCTGAAGGAGAGTTACTATATACAGGAGCCACAATAAAAATGGATCCTACAACTTCAAAAAAAGAGCGTACTACTTTAGCATCTGACCTAAAAAAATTAATACGCCCTATTCCAAACTCAACTATAATGGGGTTAAGACCAAAATTATTCATTTATAATATTGCTGGAAAAACATCCAAAGAGAAAGGATTTCGACATTGGTTGAAAACAAAAATCGGAGAACCTCCCGTTTTATACAGTCAAGTAGATTTAGAATATACTAAAAGTGTTTTACAAAATTTTGCCGAAAATCATGGGTATTTTAAAATTCAAATAACTGCCGATTCTATTGGAAAAGGAAAAACAGTAACTGCACAATATAATGTGAAATCTGGCGAAAAATTTAAAATTAGAGCCGTTAAATTTCCTGAAGATTCATCTGCCATAGCCACTGCAGTAAGCAATACTAAGCGAAGAAGTTTGTTGAAGCAAGGTGACGGATACAATCTTGATGTGATTAAAGAAGAACGGATTCGCATTGATACTAGACTCAAAGAAAAGGGATTTTTCTATTTTAATCCTGATTACCTTAAGGTTCAAGTTGATAGCACGCTTAATAATCATGAAGTGGATTTAATTATAAAAGTTAAAAATGAGGCGCCAGAATTATCAAAATCACAATACAAAATCAATAAAATAATTATTTATCCCAATTATTCCATTACAAAGGACAGTACCAAAATCCATGCTGATTCTATTCTGAAACACCATGATTTTACAATTATTGATACTTCAAAAACTTTTAAACCTCAAATTTTTGACCGAACCTTATATTTTAAAAAAGGAGATTTATACAACCGCAGCAATCATAATTTATCATTAAATCGATTGGTTAATTTAGGAACCTTTAAGTTTGTAAAAAATCAATTTAAAGTCTCAGATACAATTGGAAATTATTTGGATGCCTATTATTACCTCACCCCTTTTCAAAAAAAATCAATTCGTTTTGAAGTTTTAGCTAAAACAAATTCAGCGAATTATACAGGAACTGAACTGAATGCGAACTGGAGCAATCGGAATGCATTTAGAGGAGCAGAATTGCTTACAGTTTCCCTTTTTGGAGGCTATGAAGTTCAGATTTCTGGTCAAAATAATGGCTTTAATGTTTTCCGATTGGGAACTGAAGCAAATTTAGTTTGGCCACGGATTATAGCACCATTTCAAATTAAATCTTCAAGTGCATTTGTTCCAAAAACGAAAACAACTTTAGGTTTTGAATACCAAAACAGAACCCAATTGTATGCTTTAACAACCTTTAAAACTTCATTTGGTTACCTCTGGAAAGCTAATGAAAGGAAAGAACATCAACTGAATATTTCCGAAATTACCTATGCTAGACCTCAAAATGTTACTGCTTTGTATGAAGAACAAATAAATGCCAACCCTTCACTTGGTAAAGTAATTGAAAAACAATTGGTTTTTGGACCAAGTTATACTTTTACCTATTCAAATACAATGAAAAAAAAGGCGACGCATACCTTTTACAATAAACTAACACTTGATTTTTCTGGAAATATTGCAGGATTGATTACCGGTGCCAATAGCAAAGCAGGCGATACCATAAAGTTTTTTGGTGTTCCCTTTAGTCAATTTGTAAAATTCGAAAATGAATTTAGACATTATTATAAATTTTCAAAAGAAGCTCAAATCGCAAGTAGATTAATTGTTGGAGCAGCTTTTGCTTATGGAAATTCTGAAGAAATTCCGTTCATAAAGCAGTTTTTTATTGGAGGAACAAATAGTATTAGAGCTTTTCGGGCTCGATCTATTGGACCAGGAAGTTATTATGATCCAGCTATAAATTCGACTACTTTTACAGAAGATCAATCTGGCGATTTAAAATTAGAATTCAATACCGAGTATCGAGCAAAACTATTTGGCATAGTCAAAGGTGCTCTATTTATTGATGCAGGAAACATTTGGTTACTTAATAATAATGCAAATAAAATAGGTGCTAAATTTTCGAAAGATTTTTTGAATGAAATAGCTGTTGGTACAGGTGCTGGCTTGCGTTTTGATTTATCGTTTCTTGTACTAAGAACTGACTTTGCTTTTCCAATTCGCAAACCTTATTTACCAGATGGAGAACGATGGGTATTAGACGGAATTAACTTTGGAAGTCGTTCTTGGCGAAAAGAAAATTTAATTTTTAACTTAGCAATTGGATACCCTTTTTAAGCACTTCAATTTTTTTTATAACACCATTTAAAAATGAAAAAATATAAATATTAATTTATAAGTTATTTATTAAATTTGATTGTTCTGTAAACTTGTCATATCGCTTTTAAAACCTTGCATTAACTACAAAATATTTAACTATGGGAAATTCTGAAAATAAAAAGACTACCGCTACTTCTAATCTAAAAGATTTTCAAAACCTTCCTAAAAAAGAGCGAATTGAGCAGGCTAAAAATTTTTCGGAACAATTTCGAGTGAATGATGGAAAAGGATTTCATCTCAAAAATCAAGAAACAAATGCTCATTTTAAATTAGGTTCTGAAGATAAAGAGCTGGTCAAAAACACCTTAGCATTAGGTGTTGATGCACTCGCAACTATGCAAGAGGTTTTGTATGCGCAAGATAAATGGTCCTTGTTATTAGTATTCCAAGCAATGGATGCTGCTGGAAAAGACGGTGCCATCAAACATGTAATGTCAGGAGTAAATCCACAAGGCTGTCAAGTGTCATCGTTCAAAGCGCCCAGTTCTGAAGAAATAGACCATGATTTTTTATGGCGATGTCAAAAACACTTACCAGAACGTGGTCGTATCGGAATTTTTAATCGCTCTTACTATGAAGAAGTTTTGGTGGTACGAGTTCATGAACAAATATTAAAAGCACAAAAATTAGCCGAAGAATTAATTACAGAAAATATTTGGGAAGAACGATTTGAAGACATTAGAAATTTTGAAAAATACCTACATCGCAATGGTACAATAGTGATTAAGTTTTTTTTGAATGTATCCAAAGAAGAACAAAAAAATAGGTTTATTGAACGAATCGATGATGCTGATAAAAACTGGAAATTTAGTGCTGCAGATGCCAAAGAACGAGGATATTGGAACGATTATATGCATGCTTATGAGGAAATGATACAAAATACCGCTACACCAGATGCACCTTGGTATATTATTCCTGCTGACAACAAATCGTATGCTCGCATTGCTATAGCATCCGCAATAATACATACTTTAGACGAAATGGAATTAGAATACCCAAAAGTAAGTGATGAAAAAATTGCAGAATTAAACGAAATAAAAAAAGCATTACTTGCTGAATAATCCGTTCATTCTCAATCCTAAATTAGATTTAAAACCATAAAAACAAAAAAAGAATCAATTAGTGATTTATCATTTTTTTTGTTTAAAAAGCCAATTATTTTATCAAATTATCGTTTTAAAAAGCATAAATTAGTTTTTACTCAACTATTGCTTTATATTTGTGATACAAATAATTTTCAATGGAAGAATGTATTTCTGTTTTTGACATGCTTAAAATTGGTATTGGTCCATCCAGCTCCCATACGCTTGGTCCGTGGCGTGCGGCGGAACGTTTTTTGGCAGAATTAAAAACCGAAAATTTATTTCAAAATACAATTCGAATAAAAGTAGCGCTGTTTGGTTCACTATCCTTAACGGGAAAAGGCCATGCAACAGATTCCGCTATTCTATTAGGATTAAGCGGGCAAGATCCCGAATACATACCCATAGAAAACATAAGTAAAATCATTAAGGGCATAAATAAAACACACGAATTAGTTTTAGGAAATGAAATTAATATTTCTTTTCACCCAGATAAAGACATTCAGTTTAATAAAAATTTTCTACCATTTCATGCTAATGCATTAACTTTTACCGCATTTACTGGCGATAAAAAAGAATATGAGGCAACCTTCTACTCTATTGGCGGTGGATTTGTAGTAAAAGAAGAACGTATTAATGCTAAAAAGAAAAGTGCTATCAAATGTGCCTTTCCTTACCCAATTGATAAAGCCGAAGAATTATTGGCATACACCATTTCTGAAAATAAAAAAATTTCAGAAATAGTATATGAAAATGAAAAATCAATGCGTCCTGAAACAGAAATTCATCAAGAATTAATGCGCATTTGGAAAACCATGTTAGAAAGCATGTATATTGGTTGCCATTCTGAAGGAATACTGCCTGGTGGTTTGCATGTAAGACGTAGGGCTTTTGATATGCATCAAAATCTTATCGGATTATCTAATTATCATAATCCACAATCTTGGCTGGAACAAATACGCTTAACAGAAGTTAAATTTCGTCAAATCCTGAAATGGGTAAGCTGTTTTGCCCTTGCGGTAAATGAAGTAAATGCCTCTTTAGGACGAGTAGTTACAGCCCCTACAAATGGTAGTGCTGGTGTTATTCCTGCTGTTCTAATGTATTATTTAGTAATCGAAAATCACGATGCAGGCGAAAAAGAAATCAAACAATTCTTGATGGTAGCTAGCGAAATAGGGAGTATTTTCAAAAAAGGCTCGACTATATCCGCAGCAATGGGAGGTTGTCAAGCAGAAATTGGAGTTTCGTCAGCAATGGCAGCGGCAGCTTTATGTGAATTAATGGGAGGTACTCCCGCTCAAGTTTTAATGGCAGCAGAAATTGCCATGGAACACCATTTAGGCCTTACCTGCGACCCAATTGGAGGCTTAGTACAAATTCCTTGTATTGAACGAAATACTATGGGAGCCATAAAAGCGATAAATGCTGCCGAATTAGCTTTAGAAACTAATCCGAAAAATGCTAAAGTTCCTTTAGACAAAGTAGTTGATACAATGTGGAAAACCGCTAAAGACATGAATAACAAATACAAAGAAACCTCAGAAGGAGGTTTAGCAATAACAGTAAATATGGCCGATTGTTAGAAAATAGCTGTTTTCAATTTTTATGTATTAAACTAAAAACAGCTATTTAATGATTAAAACTAAGATTATTTCCTTTCAAGTTCAAGTTTTAAAATTGGTTGGTATACAAACGGAATTTCTTCAATTTCAACATCACTTTTGTCTAATCCAAATGCTTTTGTATCAGAGAGTGACCAATTTTTAAGTGAATAATATGAATTTAATAATAATGAATCTTTAACTGTAAATTCATTTTCCACAGAAAGAAATTTTTCTAAAATAATAAATTTAAAATCTGGCTCTGCGTTATATTTCGATGATCCATCAGGACGTATATGCAAATTTAATTCTTTGTTTTTAACCAAATCTTGAACAATTTTTTTAAAATACAATTCTACTTTTGGTTGAATTCTAAAACCAATATTTAAAATAATTTTGATGACTTTATCATCTAACAATTCAATTACTTCATAATTTAAAGTAAAAGGATCATTTGTTCTATTTATATGAAAAAACCAGTAAACATCAGCTCTTTTAGGTTTTTTTGAAAAAATAGAGTTTAATATTTTCTCTTCGACTTCATAATTTCTATCCGCTTTAGAAAGATAGATTAAATGGGTAGAATATTTTGGTATACCAATATCATTACTCAATTCTTGAAGTTGTTGAGTATGTTCTGCTAAATTGGTGAACTTTAAAAATTTATTGTTAATTTTTCTTGCAAAAAACCAAGAATACATTGTCATAAAAATAAATAATTCAAAAAACAAAAACATCCATCGCTCTTTTATTTTTACAATGTTGGCAATAAAAAATGCGATTTCAATAATAACAAAAATACTTATTATTAATGCAATCAAAATCCGATTCATTTTTCGAATATAAATCAAATAATAATTTAAAAGAACAGTTGTCATTAACATTGCAATAGTTATCGAAAAACCATAAGCTGCCTCCATATTTGAAGAATTTTTAAAATACAAAATCATCAAAATACAACCAACCCAAAGTATTGTATTAACAGAAGGTATATAGATTTGCCCTTTCTGATTGGTTGGATTTCTCATAGTTACACGTGGCCAAAAATTAAGAGACATTGCCTCATTAATTAAAGTATAGGAGCCACTTATTAATGCTTGCGAAGCTATAATAGCTGCAAATGTTGCAATAACTACACCAGTTACCAAAAACCATTGTGGCATAATCGTATAAAAAGGATTTCTCCCTTCAAGAAAAGAATTTCCTTGTGTCATTAGCCAAGATGCTTGCCCCAAGTAGTTTACTATCAATGCAATTTTTACAAAAATCCAAGTAATTCTTATATTCTTTTTTCCACAATGACCAAGATCTGAATATAAGGCTTCAGCTCCAGTGGTACATAAAAAGACAGCGCCTAATAACCAAAATCCATGTGGGTATTCTACAAGCAATTCATAAGCATATACTGGATTTAAAGCGCTTAAAATTGCGGGATGATCCAATATTTGAATAAATCCTAAAGTAAAAAGCATTGAGAACCAAACAACCATTGCAGGGCCAAAAAAGAAACCTACTTTTTGTGTTCCGAAACGTTGAAAAAAGAAAAGCCCAGATAAAATCATAATTACTATAGGTAATGTCGGAATATCAGGTACTACATTAGCAAGTCCCTCAACAGCCGAAGCAACAGAAATTGGAGGTGTAATAATCCCGTCTGCCAAAAGTGTTGTAGCACCTAGTATTGTAGGAATTACTAATTTCCCTTTTCCAAAACGTTTTACAAGTGCATAAAGAGAAAAAACTCCTCCTTCTCCATGATTATCTGCCGATAATGTCAAAATAATATATTTAAAAGTGGTTTGAAAGGTAAGTGTCCAAAAAATACAAGAAATACCTCCATATACAAGTAATTTAGAGATTTCTCTATCTCCAATAATAGCTTTCATAACATATAATGGACTAGTTCCTATATCTCCGTAAATAATTCCTAGAGCTACTAAAAGTGAAGCTGCACTGATTTTTTGAATAGTTGATTTATTCATTTAAATTTAATTTTAGATTATAATAATTGGACTTTTTAGGCAATAAAAAGACTTATCATAATGTTTATAAACACACGATAGCTGAATTTTTTATTGTTTAACTTGATGAAATTGTTGAAGTTTTTTCTAGTTCTAACTTGTATTAAAACGATAACCAATCCCCGATTCAGTAATTATAAATATAGGATGGTTGGGATCTTCTTCAATTTTTTTGCGAAGTTGCGCCACAAAAACACGTAGATATTGTGTTTGATCTGAATAACTATTCCCCCAAACTTCTTTCAATAAATATTGATGAGTTAGCACTCTACCTTCATTTTTTACCAAAATAGAAAGTAAATTATATTCAGTAGTTGTTAATTTTAGAATTTCATTTTTTAATTTAACAATTCGAGAAGTTAAATCTATTGAAATTGGACCAAATTTGATTATTGGTTCAATTTCATTTTGATTCAAATTTCTTAAAGCACTTCTAATCCTAGCCAATAATTCCTTAGTTCTAAATGGTTTTGCCAAATAATCATTAGCTCCATTATCTAAAGCCTTTACAATTTCTTCTTCGGTATTTTTTACTGTCAAAATAAAAATGGGCTTTTGATACCATTCTCTTAATCTTTTTAATACGAGCTGACCGTCTTCATCAGGCAAACCTAAATCAAGAATGATTAAATCTGGTAGAGAATTTGCTGCCATTATTATTCCTTCTTTTGCATCAATCGCAAAAATTGTTTTATATCCATTTGAATTTAATGTGATTTCGAGTAATTTCCTAATTTGGATTTCATCATCAATAATTAATATTTTGGCAGAATTATTCATTTGAAATCTCTTTAGTATTCATTACTAATGCTGGAAAAAAAATTTTAAAAACTGCACCTTCTCCAGCTTCATCTTCTTTGTTTTCTAAGGTAATTCTTCCGTTTTGTGCTTCGACAAAACCTTTAACTATAGATAACCCAAGACCTGTACCTCCTGTTTTTGAATTTTGCAACCTATAAAATTTATCAAAAACCATATCTATTTCGTCAACTGGAAAACCATTTCCATCATCCGAAATTGTTATCGTACATGGCATCAGTTTATCTGGATTATATTCAAAATTAACATCAACATTATATTCTATTTTAATTTCAATTTTAGCTCCTTTTGGGGTATACTGTGCGGCGTTACAAATTAAATTATAAATAATTTGTTCCATTAATCCATAATCTAACTTGAAAAGTGGCAAGTATTCATCTGTTACAACTACAATTTTATGAAACTGTAAATTTTCTTTTAAATTATCTAAAACATTATAAACTAATTCATTTAAATCACACCAATCCATTTTAGGTTTTATTACTCCAGATTCTAATCTTGACATGTTCAATAAATTCTCTACTTGATGATTCAAGCGCAAAGAAGCTTTTTCAATTTCTGAATATAATTTTTGTTTGTTTTCCTCCGAAATAATTAAGGTTTTACTTTGTATGGTATCTATTGAACCCATAATAGTTGCTATAGGAGTACGTAATTCATGGGATAACGAGTCTAATAATGCATTATATAATTTCATTGTGTTTACTTTAATTTCCTTTGCTTGGAATATTTTTTCAGTTTTTCTAATTTTATGGGTCAAAACACCATTAATCAGGGCAATCAGAAAAAATAAAAACAATAATAGAGAATCTTCAGCATCACTTATGTGAAAGGTATAATAAGGTTTTATGAATAAAAAATTCAAAATCAGTGCACTCATAATAGCACTTAATAAAACGGGAAGAATTTCTAAAAACATTGCTAATAAAGAAACGACAACTAATAACAAATAGCCTACAAATTTATAGTCTAAGTAGTCCCTTGTAAATAAACACAAAGTAGCAACACTAAATACTGAAATCATACTTATTAAGTATTGATTTTTTGTTTTGATTTGACTTAAAATATTTTTCACAATTAAGTTCTTTATTTTACATTACAAATTTAAATCATATATTATAAGTATTTTATAATATATCTAAACATGACATAAAGATTTTATAAAGATTTCTTTTGCCTATTCCTCAAAAAAAAGTAGAATAGATTCTCATAATAATACAATTTCATTACTTTTACATCCAAAAATTATTTTTTTAATACCTAAATTACCTATCACAATGTCTGTCGCAAAAAAAGATTACAAAAGAATTACTACAAAGTCTTTAATTGAAATGAAAGCCAATGGAGAAAAAATTTCGATGCTTACCGCATATGATTATACTATGGCTAAAATCGTTGATACCGCAGGGATTGATGTAATATTAGTAGGCGATTCTGCTTCAAATGTAATGGCTGGACATGAAACTACTTTACCAATAACTTTGGATCAGATGATTTATCACGCTTCATCGGTTGTTCGTGCTATCGAAAGAGCTTTAGTTGTAGTTGATTTGCCCTTTGGAAGTTATCAATCTGACCCAAAAGAAGCTTTACGTTCATCTATTCGAATTATGAAAGAAAGTGGTGGGCATGCCGTAAAATTAGAGGGTGGAAAAGAAATAAAAGAAAGTATTAAAAAAATATTGAATGCTGGTATTCCTGTTATGGGGCATTTGGGTTTAACCCCACAATCTATATATAAATTTGGAACGTATACCGTTCGTGCTAAAGAAGAAGAAGAAGCCGAAAAACTAATGGAAGATGCCAAAATGCTTGAAAAACTTGGTTGTTTTGGATTGGTATTAGAAAAAATTCCTGCCCATTTAGCCGAAAAAGTAGCTAAAAGTATTGCTATTCCTGTTATTGGAATTGGTGCCGGTGGTGGTGTAGATGGACAGGTACTCGTAATTCATGATATGTTAGGGATGAATAATGAATTTAGTCCTCGTTTTTTGAGACGCTATTTAAATCTTTACGAACAAATGACAAACGCAATTGGAAATTATGTTGCTGATGTAAAATCAAGTGATTTTCCAAACGAAAAAGAGCAATATTAGTTGTCGTGAAACTACTCTTTTTATACCTGTCCCTCTTAGCTTTGTTTTTTTCTTGTCAAAAAAAGGAAACTAAAACAAGTATAGAAAAACACAAAATAGCTTCCAGTTTAGAAATCGTTTCTAATAAAGTATTTATAATTGCATCACAACTACATACAGAACAATGTGTTGCTTATACTGACGGCTGTGATTGTTGCCAAGGGAGAATTATTTTCCTTAAAAATGGCAGTTTTATCAGCAATTTTTATTGCATTCCAGAAGAAACTTACGATACTGGAACTTATGAAATAGAAAAATTAACACTAACATTGCATTACAGTGCTAAATCTGCTATTTTAAATTCAGATCAAGAAATGAATCCTGATACAAAAAACGCATTGACGTTTCAAAAAACTACAGGAGGAGATTCTGTTTTAAAAATTATTAAATGCAAAAATAAATACATACTTAAGTCTGATTTAGGGGACTACTTTAGCGAAGACAAAACAACAAGTTACAATGACGCCATTAACCAATATAAAAAAA
>CANEXR010000038.1 GCA_947443815.1 Flavobacteriaceae bacterium
GAAGAATATTTGAAGCAATTGATACTGTATGTCCATTTGAATCCGAAGCATCATTTAGATTTAAAATTTCAGGATTATAAGTATTCGTCATATCAAGCTTTTATTTCAGATAAGGAAACAAAAATTGAGAGAGAAGAAGTTTTAAGATTGTTTGGAGGTGTACAAAATTTTATTTTTTGTCACAATCAAAAGAATGATTTTCTAACTGAAAAACATACATTCGAGTAGCAGGGTTATTGTCCTGCAAGGTTTTCAAAACCTTGTAGGTATGCCTGAAAAGTTAGCTCAAAAGGAATGCCTACAAGGTTTCCAAAACCTTGCAGGAAAGCAAAAAAAAAGGAATAAAAAATGCTAAACAAAGGATTAAGGGACCAAGAAAGTATTCGGATTGACAACCTACTTAAAAAGTTGATATCATTGGTTTATGTGCCTAAGTTTTGGAATTTAGAAGACCTGTTGTACTTAGAAAATGAATTAAAAGACTTAGGAATGAACATCGAAAGTCTTACTGAATTTAGTGAAGCCGAATTAATTATTCACTTGGAGCGCCTCCACTTTGACTGGAATCAGTTGGAGCAATTTGCTGATTTTTTAGTTAAAAGTTCTAAGGAGAATGCGTTTGATTTTTCTGAAAAAGCAATTGCGATTTACAATTACATTCAGCAGGAAAGCAGGACATTTTCGTTTGAAATATTTAATAAGTTAGCGGCTGTAAAAGCAAATTTATAAATGAGAATAACAATAAAAAATAAGATAAATGCTATTCCAATTTTTTTCAATGTAATTTGGTTAGTCTTTTTATGTTATATATTTTTTCATCAAGTGCCTGAATATCAAGATTACAAACCAGAAGGCGCTAGTACTCTTATTTTTGGAGCAATAGTAGTTTCTTTTTTCATTTTTCCCATTTCATTGATTTATATTTTAATAGCCAATATTTACATTAAACATAAAATATATACAGATATGTATTATGTTTTTATTCCAATCATTTTTTTATTTAGTATACTTTTCTTTAGATAATGAAAAATAAATTTTACCAATACATACAAACCCTTCAAGATCAAATCTGTGCTGGACTGGAAACTGTTGATGGTCAATCCCAATTCCGTGAAGACCTTTGGGAACGTCCGGAAGGTGGCGGTGGACGAACTCGTGTGATAGAAAACGGAGCTGTTTTCGAAAAAGGTGGCGTCAACATTTCGGCAGTACACGGAAAATTACCCGAAGCCATGCAACAAATGTTCAACGTAGGCGAAGCTGATTTTTTTGCTTGTGGACTGAGTTTGGTTTTACATCCAAAAAATCCAATGACACCTACAGTTCATGCCAATTGGCGCTATTTTGAAATGTACGATGACAATGGAAATATAATTCAGCAATGGTTTGGCGGTGGACAAGATTTAACCCCGTATTATTTGTTTGAAGAAGATGCCATTCATTTTCATCAAACCTGTAAAACGGCTTGCGACAAACACAACCCTGATTTTTATCCAAAATACAAAAAACAATGTGACACTTATTTCTGGAATGCACATCGCCATGAAGCCCGAGGAATTGGTGGGTTGTTTTTCGATTATTGCAAAGCAAATGAGGAAATGTCAATGCAAGATTGGTTCAACTTTGTAAGCGAAGTCGGAAATAGTTTCCTGCAAGCTTATGTGCCAATTGTAGAAAAAAGAAAAAACATAGCTTTTACACCAGAACAAAGAACCTGGCAGGAAATCCGTCGAGGGCGTTATGTAGAGTTCAATTTAGTTCACGACAAAGGCACCTTGTTTGGTCTAAAAACCAACGGAAGAATCGAAAGTATCCTAATGAGTTTACCACCACACGTGCAATGGGTGTACGATCATCATGCGGAAACAGGAAGCGAAGAAGAAAAGCTAGTAAATGTATTAGAAAATCCAAGAAATTGGGTTTAGATTTATTTGAATTTTAAATGGGTTTAACTTTAAACTTTTAAACCTGAACCTTTAAACAAAAATATATGTTCCCATTACACAGAGGCAGAAGATTAAGAACCAACGAATCCATCCGAAGTTTAGTTCGTGAAACCAGTTTAAGTCCATCGGATTTTATGTTTCCCATGTTTATTGCCGAAGGCGAAAACATACAAGTGGAAATTGCATCCATGCCAGGAATATTTCGTCGTTCCATCGATTTAACCGTAAAAGAAATCAAAGAACTATTTGATTTAGGCATTCGTGCCGTTAATATTTATGTAAAAGTCAGCGAAAATTTAAAAGACAATACCGGAAAAGAAGCTTGGAATCCCAACGGGTTAATGCAAAACGCCATTCGGTCCATCAAAGCCGCCTGCCCCGAAATGATAGTAATGCCCGATGTGGCTTTAGACCCCTATTCCATTTATGGACATGACGGAATCATTGAAAATGGCGATGTCGCTAACGATGCAACCAATGAAGCCTTAGTGAAAATGGCCGTTTCTCACGCACAAGCTGGTGCCGATTTTGTAGCACCTTCTGATATGATGGACGGACGCGTATTGCGTTTGCGACAAGGTTTGGATGCTGCCGGTTTTCAACATGTAGGGATTATGAGTTATTCCGCCAAATACGCTTCCGCATTTTACGGGCCATTTCGCGATGCCTTGGACAGCGCACCACGAGAGGCAGAAGTCGAAGTTCCAAAAGACAAAAAAACCTATCAAATGGATTATGCCAACCGCATCGAAGCCATCAAAGAAGCCTTATGGGACGTAGAAGAAGGTGCCGATATGGTCATGGTAAAACCCGGAATTGCCTATTTAGACATCGTTCGCGAAATCAAAAATGCCGTGAATGTTCCCGTAACCGTTTTCCATGTTTCGGGTGAATATGCCATGATAAAAGCCGCAGCCGAAAAGGGTTGGCTCGACCATGACAAAATTATGATGGAACAATTAATGTGTATCAAACGCGCAGGAGCCAGTTTAATTTCAACCTATTTTGCCAAAGAAGCCGCCATCCTTTTAAAAAAATAATACACCATCTCCTTTATTTTTTCTTGGAGCTATTTCCTGCTATCCGCTATATCTTCCTGTGTCTAAAGAAGCCACAGGAAGGATGCCGCTACTATCAGGGCTAAAAATCATCTGCACAAACAAGTGTTTTTTTACATCCATTACTTTCATTTCTTTGCAAAGTTTTGTTTTCTACATGAACTTGTAGTTAATTTTTTTACTTTTATAAAATGGAAACAGCCTACATCAAAACACCATTGGGAATTGCCACAATAAACGGTGATGCAAACGGAATTTCAATAATTTCAGTTGCCGATGAAGGAATTGTTTCCGCAGAAATTCCATCCGTTTTACAAAACGCTGTTACACAACTTAACGAATATTTCGAAGGAAAAAGAACGCATTTTGATTGTAAACTCAATCCCAAAGGAACCGAATTTCAGCAAAAAGTATGGAAAGCATTATTGGAAATTCCGTACGGAAAAACCAGAACCTATTTAGAACAATCCAAAATTTTAGGAGATGTAAAAGCCATTCGCGCCGTAGCATCTGCCAATGGAAAAAACCCACTTTGGATTGTAATTCCCTGCCACAGAGTCATCGGCACCGATGGTTCACTCACAGGATATGCAGGCGGTTTATGGCGTAAAAAATGGTTGCTAGAACTCGAAAACCCAACTACTCAGCAGAGTTTGTTCTAAAAAATTTATGAAATTTGCAAGAATTTTTTTATATTCGTATGCCGTTGCTTAAGCGACTTATTAGAAAAGCGATTTTAGCAAAAAACGACTTGTTATGATAGAAAAAATCAACCTCAATACTATTCTATTCCTAGATATTGAAACCGTCCCCGAAGTAGCAGATTTCAACACTTTAGACTCCGAAATGAAAGACCTTTGGGAACACAAAACCCAATACCAACGCAAAGACGAATACACACCTGAAGATTTTTATGACCGTGCTGGAATTTGGGCTGAATTTGGAAAAATTGTTTGTATTTCAGTAGGGTATTTTACCATCAAAGGCGACATTCGGAATTTTAGAGTAACCTCTTTTTTTGGAGAAGAAAAGAAAATATTACTCGATTTTAATAATTTGCTGAACAATCATTTCAACCAACCTCAGCATGTTCTGTGTGGACACAATGCCAAGGAATTTGATATTCCATTCCTTGCTCGCCGTATGATTATCAACCAAATTGCTATTCCAAACAAACTCAATTTATTTGGGAAAAAACCTTGGGAAATCCCTCATTTAGACACCTTAGAATTATGGAAATTTGGCGATTACAAGCATTTTACTTCTCTGAAATTAATGTGTAAAGTCCTCGGAATCCCTTCCCCAAAAGGCGATATTGATGGTAGCCAAGTTGGACATGTTTTTTATGTAGACAAAGACATTGACCGCATTGTAACCTATTGCGAAAAAGATACTATTGCCGTAGCGCAAATTTTCCTTCGCTTGCGTAGAGAAGATTTGTTGATTGAGGAGGAGATTATTCATATTTAGTTTTTCAAATACAAATTCTGCAAGAAGAAGAAAACACTAATTTCGAAGAATTAATTCATATCATTTGTGATCTATTCTTCATGGTGAACTTTACAGTTAAATATTTACATTTACAAAAATTATAAATTATGGTATTGAGTAGATTTTGGCTAACTATTTTTATTGCTTCAATAGTATTTGTAGTCATCAGTTTGTTTTCGGGAAATAGTTACACCATTGATTATATTTTGAATGGTAAAAAAGACGATCCCATTTTACTAACCGAAAAATACATCGAGCAAGTTCCCGCTTTTATAAAAGATAGCATCAAGAAAGCACCCGACCAAACAATGATTATCAACCGAGATACCATCAATGCTGATACAACTTATGTGTTTAAGAATAAAGTAGTTAAAATTTACAGTGGTGTTCAAAAATCGGATGGCTTATTACCCACTTGTAAAAACACATTATTGGATTTAATTTTACCACTTATTGCCTATTTGGCCTTTTTCTGTGGATTGATGGAACTTTTAATCCTTTCTGGCGCTACCGAAAAACTAGCAAAAGTATTGAGTCCAGTATTCGTAAAAGTGTTTCCAAGTATTCCCAAAAATCATCCTTCTATTTCTTATATGACTTTAAATTTTGCTGCTAATTTCTTGGGATTGGATTCTGCCGCAACCCCATTTGGACTAAAAGCGATGGAAAGTTTACAAGAAATAAACCCCGAAAAAGACAAGGCGAGTGATGCCCAAATTATGTTCATGTGCTTGCATGCCTCTGGACTTACATTAATTGCAACCTCCATCATTGGTTACCGTGCTGCTGCCAATGCTACTAATCCAGCCGATGTGATGTTGCCTTGTATCATCACCTCTTTTATTGGAACAATTGCTGCGTTTTTAATTGTTGGAATTAAACAAAAAATCAATTTTAAAAGTGCCTCTTTGGTCATCGGTCTACTAACGTTAATAGCAGCAATTATTGGTTTGCTATTATATGTAAACCATTTGGATTTAATTGGCAAAAATTATTTCACATCCAATCTTTCAGCCTTAATTTTAGTTGGAATTATTGCTTTTACTTTAATCTTATCCTTTGTTAAAGAAAAGAAATTTACAGCAGCCAATACAACTGTTTATGAAACCTTTGTGGTAGGTGCCAATAATGGTATTAAAACGGGAGTTACCATTTTCCCTTATGTTTTGGGAATGTTAGTCGCTATTTCTTTATTTAGAAACAGTGGTTTGTTTGAAATTATTAGCGAATGGATTGCTTTTGGTTTTTCAAATTTGGGCGTAAGCAAAGAAATCACAGATGCTCTGCCCGTAGCATTGCTTAGACCATTTAGTTCTGCAGGCTCAAGAGGATTTTTAATTGATTCGATGAATACTTTTGGTGCTGACTCCTTAACGGGAAGATTAAGCAGCATTTTTCAATGCAGTGCCGAAAGCACATTTTATGTGATTGCGGTTTACTTTGGTTCTGTTAATATAAAAAATACGCGCTACGCTTTAGGAACGATGCTCGTAGTTGATTTTATTTGTGTGATTACGGCTATTTTGGTGGCGAGTTGGTTTTTTTAGAATCAAATTCTAACAAAAAATAGTTAATGTACAACTGCTTTAATTCGTTGTTTTAGAGCAGTAAAAATGTTTGGATAAAATATAGGAATACAATCTTTTAGACAATCCAAACCTTTCAATTTATAACAATTCTAAGACATAAGTTGATATAAATCAGTTATGATTATTGGAACAATTCTTATATTTGGCTTTCTTTAAAAAAATTATCAAATTATGGACTTTATATATCAGGATCCTTATCCCATTTTAAAAGACGATACCCAATACCGAAAAATCACTTCTGATTATGTGAAAATCGAAAAACTGGGCGATAGAGAAATCTTAACCATTGATCCAAAAGGCTTAGAATTACTTTCGCAGGAAGCGATGAAAGATGTTTCTTTTATGTTGCGTAGTGCCCATTTAGAAAAATTAAAAGCAATTTTAGATGATCCTGAAGCAACAGATAACGACCGTTTTGTAGCCTATAATTTATTGCAAAATGCCGTGGTAGCAATTGATGGCGAATTACCTTCTTGTCAAGATACAGGAACAGCAATTGTTATGGCCAAAAAAGGAGAAAACGTATACACAGGAGTTGATGATGCAGAATGGTTATCAAAAGGAATTTTCAATACGTATCAAGAAAGAAATCTTCGTTATTCTCAAATTGTACCAATCAGTATGTTTGAAGAAAAAAATTCAGGTTCAAATCTCCCGGCGCAGATTGATATTTATGCCAAAAAAGGAGCTTCTTATGAATTTTTATTTTTAGCAAAAGGAGGCGGTTCCGCTAACAAAACCTATTTATACCAACAAACAAAATCCTTGTTGAACGAAAAATCGATGGATGCTTTTATTCGTGCCAAAATAATGGATTTAGGAACATCGGCTTGTCCGCCATACCACTTAGCATTAGTAATTGGTGGAACTTCTGCGGAAGCGAATTTAGCAGCTGTTAAAAAAGCATCAGCAGGCTATTTTGACCATTTACCTACTTCTGGAAACATGGCTGGTCAAGCTTTCCGTGATTTAGAATGGGAGAAACGAGTACAGTTAATTTGCCAACAAAGTGCTATTGGAGCCCAATTTGGAGGTAAATATTTCACACACGATGTTCGCGTCATTCGTTTGCCACGTCACGCTGCTTCTTGTCCAGTTGGATTGGGAGTTTCCTGTTCTGCAGATAGGAATATTAAAGGGAAAATCACCAAAGATGGAATTTTTGTAGAACAATTAGAGGTGAACCCAAAACGATTATTGCCCGAAACAGCCCCACATTTGGAGCCCGCTGTCGAAATTGATTTGAACCAACCAATGGCTGATATTCTTAAAAAACTATCCCAATATCCAATTAAAACACGTTTGAAATTAAACGGAACTTTGATTGTAGCCCGCGATATTGCCCACGCCAAAATCAAAGAATTACTGGATGCAGGTAAACCCATGCCAGAATATTTTAAAAACCATCCTGTATATTATGCAGGACCTGCAAAAACTCCAGAGGGAATGGCTTCAGGAAGTTTTGGCCCAACAACTGCAGGACGAATGGATGTTTATGTAGATGAGTTTCAAAAAAATGGTGGAAGTATGGTAATGTTGGCCAAAGGAAACAGGACCAAAGATGTAATGAATGCTTGTAAAAACTACGGAGGGTTCTATTTGGGTTCTATTGGAGGTCCAGCTGCTATCTTAGCCAAAGAAAATATTCTTTCAGTTGAAGTGGTTGATTTTGAAGAATTAGGCATGGAAGCGGTACGCAAAATTACCGTGAAAGATTTTCCTGCTTTTATTATTACTGATGATAAGGGAAATGATTTTTTTGAGAATTTATAATTGATTCAAATACTATAAATGCATAAAAAAAGAGTTGGGTACAACTCTTTTTTTATGCATTATGAATAGTATCAGACCCTAACTGAGCCTGAATACTATGAACAACTTGCTCCACAGGAATCGTTCGCATCGCGTCTTCATATCCTTCCACTTTTTTATTCCCATACACTGAAGTCGGTAGTTTTGGAAACTGATTTCTATCCGAAACCAAAGCGTTTTCTATAGGCTGATTAAAGGACAAAAATCCCGCAAACGGATGCGTAGCTCCCCAGAGTGTAATTAACTTCACCCCAAGCATTGCTGCTATTTGAGCATTACCAGAATCCATTGAAAGCATCACATCCAAATTACTAATGAGTTCTAATTCCTGATGAAATTTTATTTTTCCAGCAATGGTAATAACATTTTCTTTGCCGTTTGAAAGCGCATTCAAAAGTTCAATTTCTTTTTTTCCGCCACCAAAAAGTACTATTTTATTATTTGTATCCCATGCTAATGTGTCAATCACTTCCTGCATTAAATCCAAAGGATACACTTTAGAATCGTATTGTGCAAAAGGTGCAATTCCAATTAATTTTTGGTAGTCTTTCCCAATTAATTCATTAATTTCTGAGCTTAAAATGGCTTTTTTAGGAAAAAAAGGATTGGATAAATCAACTGTAAAACCTAGTGCTTCAAACACCTTGGAATGTCTTTCAAACATAGAAGGTAATTGTTCAAAGATTTTATTTTCTGGTCGTGTTAGTGCTTTTTTTCCAGCTCTTCCCTTATCTACAAAGGCTGTTTTTTTTCCGCTTAAAGCAAAAAGACTGCGAACAATTTTAGAACGCAAAACATTATGCAAATCAGCAAAAGCGTCTATTTTTAATTTTTTTATATCTAAAAACAGACGAACTAAGCCTAAAAATCCTTTGTGGCGCTCTTTTTCGTCAAAAGCAAAAAAAGAAAGATTGGGAATTTCTTCAAAAAAAGGTTTGAAAAAAGGCCGCGAAACAACCGTGAGTTTTACTTCAGGATGCTGTTTTGCAAAAGCCCGTAAAACAGGAACCGTCATGGCGACATCTCCCATTGCGGAAAGTCTCATGACGGCTATATGTTGGATTGATTTTGACAAATCTAATGTGCCAATTTATTTTTTGTTCTGATACAAAACAGGATTCAACTCATCATCATTGTACATTTTCATTTGTTTGTACACTTTCATGAATTTATTTCCCTTTTCAATATCGTTTAATAAATCATCGATCGCAGTTGATAAATCTGTTCTTTGTTCTAATAAAATATTGAGTTTTGCTTGGCATTTATCTCGGTGGTCTTGTGAGGCCTCTGCACGAGTTGCTTCTTCATGCATGTGGTAAATTTTTAAAGCCAAAATAGACAGTCTATCAAATGCCCAAGCTGGACTTTCTGAATTAATTTTGGCATCATTATCTACTTTTACGTGACTGTATTTTTGCAAAAAGTAACTGTCAATGTATTCAACCATATCGGTACGTTCCTGATTGGAAGCATCAATTCTCCTTTTTAATGTCAAAGCGGCAACAGGATCAATATTAGGGTCTCTGATGATGTCTTCAAAATGCCATTGCACCGTGTCAATCCAGTTTTTTAAATACAATAAATGTTCGAATTTATCTTTTGGAAAAGGATTGTGAATTGGTTGGTCTACATTATCAAACTGATGATAATCTTTAATACTTTGTTCGAAAACAGAATAAGCTAATTTTGAAAACATATCTTTATATTTTAAAAGACAAAGATACTTTTTATACTTTTATAGAAGGAAAAAAAGTTTCAAACTTTTATGTCAAAATCAAATCCCATAATTTATGCAAATTCACCATTTATCAGAAAAAAATAGTGTGCTCAATCATTTTTTAGGAGAAATAAGAAATGTAAATGTTCATAATGACAGCATGCGATTTCGTAGAAACATAGAACGAATTGGCGAAATAATGGCTTATGAATTAAGCAAAGAATTAGCTTATGAAGCTGTTGAGATTCAAACCCCACTTGCCATCAAAAAGACTACTCAAATAAAAGACAAACTCGTTTTATGTTCTATTCTAAGAGCTGGATTAACGCTGCATTTAGGCTTTTTAAATTATTTTGACACCGCCGAAAATGGGTTTATTTCTGCTTACAGGTACCATCCCAACAATGATGATGATTTTGAAATTAAAGTTGAATACCAAGCCGTTGCTGATATAAATAACAAAAACGTCTTGCTCATGGATCCAATGCTAGCCACAGGACAATCGATTGTTAGCGTTTATAATAAATTGTTAGAAAGAGGCACACCTGCCGCCATTCATATTGCAGTGGTTATTGCCGCTCCCGAAGGAATTGATTTTCTTAAAAAAAACTTGCCTGAAAACTGTCATCTTTGGATAGCCGCAATAGATGAAAAGCTGAATGAGCACTATTATATTGTACCAGGATTGGGTGATGCAGGTGATTTAGCTTTTGGAAGTAAATTATAATTGAGATAAAAAAGTAAATAAACTACACAAAATTAGTACTCCTAAAACTAGTTCCTGCTTTAATTTTTCTTGGGCCATTTCAATATGGCTAGTTGCCATCATTGCTAATGGTGCAAAAGTAAAAATTAATAAATCATTACTTTTATTAGAAGAAATAATGAAAATAACGACTCCTATAAAAAAAGAAGCGATAATTTTTTTGAATGAAGTATGTAACAATAAGGGGCGGTTTGATAAGGAAAGAACCATCGAAACAATAAAAAATAAGGCTACAGAAACATAAATGGATAAAGCTCCATTTTGATAATTATTGGTAAAATAATCTATTTCAAAATTAGTAGTCGCGTTTTTAGTTATAAAGTCAATAGCATTGATTCCAATGAAAAGAGAGACTAGCAAGAACAAAACTGCTGTTACAAAAAGTGCAATAAAAGGCAATATCCAATTTCTATAATCTCGTGAAACATGAAAAATAATAGAAATAAATACGAGTACAATGAACAAAATTGACCAAAAATGAAATAAAGAAGCTACAAAAATCCATAAAGAAGCATCAAATATTTTTTCTTTTGATGCTTTTAAAGATTGTAATGATATCAAACGACGAAGCGCCAAAAGAATAAAAAAATTGGCAATAATCAAGTCTTGATTGTTTAATACAGATGGGAAGAAAATCAGAAATAAAAAATAAAAAAAAACGGTATAACTACTGTCTTTACTGAGTCCATTTTTTTTAACGATAAAATTAGTTATAAAAACGGAAGCCAATAAAACAATCAATAATCCTGCTTTTTTAAAAAGTAAAACAGCTGATTGCGTCCAAGATAAATCTTGAAATTGATACATTAAAAAGAAAACCAGTATTAAAAATACGACCAAAGAATAATTTAATGGTGTAGATTTTTTAAAAACACTTGTTATCATAAGGATATTTTATACTTTTGTGATTGTAAATATAATACTTGTTTAAAAAGGAAACCAAGAAGTTTAAAAAAGATTCACATTTACGGTCTTTTCTAAGATGATGGGTTCAAAAACATTGAAATACTAATAATTTTATAGCATTATGAAAGCATTTTTTGAAGGAATACAATATTTATTTGTAAACATTTTTTTTGCTCCTATGGATTTTTTAAGATCTTTGGAACTTCGTACTTGGTTTGGAGCTAATACTATCAACTGGATTTTCATGATTATCTGTGCTTCTGCTATGGTATATTGGATCAAACAATTGAGAATTTTTGACGCAAACGGAACAGAAAATCAAGATACTACCGCTCACTCTTTCTTAAAATAATAGTTAAAAAAAAGAGAGCGATAGTTGGAAATTATTTTAAATCGTTTCCGATATCTTTTCTAAAATACATCTTATCAAAATGTAGTTTGTCTATATTTTGATAAGATTTTTTTATGGCTTCTTCAAAATTGTCACCGAAAGAGGTTACTGTCAAAACTCTTCCTCCATTAGAAAGCACTTTTCCGTTTTCTAATTTGGTTCCTGCGTGAAAAACAATGGAATCTTCTATTGTTGCAAGTCCAGAAATTTCTTTGCCTTTTTCAAAATCTTCTGGATAACCGCCAGAAACAACCATTATTGTCGTAGCGCTTCTTTGATCAATTTCAAGAGAAACCTCATCGAGTTTTTCATTGGCTACAGCCAAAAACAATTCCACTAAATCTGTTTTCAATCTCGGAACAACAACTTCGGTTTCTGGATCACCCATTCTCACGTTGTACTCAATTACAATTGGTTCGTTTTTAACATTGATTAATCCAATAAAAACAAAGCCTTTATACGGAATTCCATCTTTTTGAAAACCATCAATTGTTGGTTTTACGATACGGGTTTCGATTTTTTCCATCAAAACGGCATCAACGTAAGGCACTGGAGAAACTGCTCCCATTCCACCTGTATTCAATCCTGTGTCACCCTCGCCAATGCGTTTGTAATCTTTGGCTGTTGGAAGTATTTTGTAACTTTTACCGTCTGTCAATACAAAACAGCTTAACTCTATTCCATCTAAAAATTCTTCGATAACCACTTTGGAACTGGCATCTCCAAATTTTTGATGAACCAACATATTTCTTAATTCCTCTTTGGCTTCCGCCAAATCATGAATAATTAAAACCCCTTTTCCAGCAGCTAATCCATCTGCTTTTAATACATAAGGAGGCTGTAAGGTTTCTAAAAATTCGCATCCTTTTTCTACCGTTTCGGCTGTAAAACTATCGTAAGCAGCAGTTGGAATATTGTGTTTGATTAGAAATTCTTTAGCAAATTCCTTACTTCCTTCTAATTGTGCTCCCATTTTTGATGGCCCAATAACTGGAATATGACTTAGTTCAGTATCCTTTAGAAAGAAATCGTAAATCCCTTTTACCAAAGGATCTTCGGGGCCAACTACAACCATCTCAACTTTTTCCTGAAGAACAAAAGTTTTTATAGCGTCAAAATCTGTTGGGCTGATGTTAATATTATTGGCTATTGCAGCAGTACCCGCGTTTCCAGGTGCTACAAAAAGGGTATCACAAAGCGGGCTTTGAATCATTTTCCACGCAAAAGCATGTTCTCTTCCGCCCGAACCCAATAGTAAAATAGTCATGATGTTGTTTTGTTTAGTTGTGGTGCAAAAATAATTGCTTTTCAACGTAAAAAATAATTAATTTTCAAAAACTTATCTGTTTATTCCCCTTAAGTTGTTGGTAAATATTATTTTTGATGAAATATCGACGCCAAATGCTGCCACTTTTCGACTTATCGCTACAACTAAATGGTTTCCCAATGCAGGAAGCCAAAGCCGAATTACAGCAAATTGTAGCTTTATCTGAAACAGAATACTCCGCTTTTCTAGAAGAGCAAAAACAAAAAATAGTGCAATTCCATTTAGACCACAATCCTTTTTATAAAGAATTAACGGGATTTGCTCCTTTTAAAAGCTGGTCCGATTTGCCTATTTTAAACAAAAAAAACCTTCAAAAACCTTTAAAAGAAAGGCTTTCCAAAGGCTATACACTAAAAAATATTTATACAAACAAAACCTCAGGCTCTAGTGGAGATCCATTTATTTTTGCAAAAGATAAATACAGTCATGCCTTAACTTGGGCTTCTAATATGCATCGGTTTGGTTGGTTTGGAATTGATTTTAATACGTCCTATCAAGCGCGTTTTTATGGAATTCCGATGGATTTTATAGGAAACAAAAAAGAACGGTTCAAGGATTTTTTGACCCATCGGTTTCGGTTTTCGATTTTTGATTTATCAGATGTGGTTTTGGAACAATTCTTAGTGCATTTTAAAACTAAAAAATTCGATTACATCAATGGATATACCAGTTCAATTGTTCTTTTTGCTAAATTTTTGCAACAAAAAAACATTGTTTTAAACCAAATTTGCCCCAGTTTAAAAGTATGTATAGTAACTTCTGAAATGCTTTTTGAGGAAGATAAAATACTTTTAGAAAAACAATTTGGCATTCCTGTGGTCAATGAATACGGCGCATCGGAACTGGATTTGATTGCTTTTCAGAATCCAGAAGGCGAATGGCAGGTCAATGCAGAAACCTTGTTTGTCGAAATTTTAGATGAAAAAAATCAAGCGGTTCCGAACGGCACAGAAGGTCGGATTGTGATTACTTCATTATTCAACAAAGCACATCCTTTTATACGATATGACATTGGCGATATTGGCGTTTTAGATGCAAAAAGCAGCTTGCAAAAACCCATTCTCAAAAAACTAATCGGTAGAACGAATGATGTTGCCATTTTGCCTAGCGGAAAAAAATCGCCTGGATTAACCTTTTATTATGTAACCAAAAGCATCATTGAGGACGATGGGAATGTAAAAGAATTTGTGATAAAACAAACTAAAATAGATACTTTTGAAATTGAATATGTAAGCGAAACCGAATTGAATTGGGCACAAATACAAAAGATTGAAAAGGCAATTGTTCTGTATTTAGAAGAGGGTTTGAAATTTAATTTTATTAGAAAAAATACGCTGGAAAGAAGCCATCGCGGGAAATTAAAACAATTTAAATCGATGCTTTAATCGTTTTTATATAATACGGTTTTATTATCAATTGCGTGAATAAAAATCCTATCATACATCCTAACGACAAAACTAAATTATAGCCATGAAACAATCTGTAAACTCCAAAATTATGCTTTAATAAATCAAATTTTGATGCCGAAATAGAATCTTGCCTAATTCTATAGTAAGCTAAACTTTCGGGAATGGGTTGGGCCGTTTTTATTTTTTTTAAAATGGTTAACCAATGCATCCAATCTTGGCGCTTTCGAATAGATGAAATTGTGATTTTTCCAAAATAATCAACATCATAAATTCCCGTAAGATTGCCTACATAATTACAAAAAAACAATTGCC
>CANEXR010000039.1 GCA_947443815.1 Flavobacteriaceae bacterium
AAAAATTCAGGCTAATTTAAGCATTAAAAAATAATTTCAGCTATAAAATTTACTATGCATGCATATAATTGTGAAATAATAACTTTTCATTTAAAAAAATGATTATTTTTCAACAAATAATAAAAAATAACGCATTTTTATTTTAAGTATTGTTAATGTTTGTGTTTTTGGGATTTTGAAATTGTATTAAAAAATAAGAAATTAAATAATGTTTCAAAAAAAAATGCCTCGAAATTATCGAAGCATTTTTAAGGTTATTTTTTTAAAATTAGTTTTCCATATACGCCTCAATTGGGGCACAAGAACAAACTAAATTTCGGTCTCCAAAAGCATCATCAGCTCTACGAACAGTAGGCCAGAATTTATTTTCGGAAATGTATTCTAATGGGAAAGCAGCTTGCTCTCTTGTGTATGGAAAATCCCAAGTATCAGCTGTTAACATGGCTAATGTATGAGGGGAATTTTTGAGCACATTATTTTTGTCTTCAAGAGTTGCCGCTTCAATTTCTTTTCGGATAGAAATCATTGCCTCACAAAAACGATCTAATTCTTCTAAGTTTTCGCTTTCGGTAGGTTCGATCATTAAGGTTCCAGCTACAGGGAAAGAAACTGTTGGAGCATGAAAGCCATAATCCATCAAACGTTTCGCGATATCAGTAACTTCAATTCCTTTTTGTTTGAATGGGCGACATTCTAAAATCATTTCGTGAGCAGCGCGTCCCATTTCTCCTGAATATAGGGTGTCGTAATGACCATTTAATTTTTCTTTGATATAATTGGCATTTAAAATAGCGTATTCTGTTGCTTCTTTTAAACCATCAGCTCCCAACATTGAAATGTAACCGTACGAAATCAAACAAACTAAAGCAGAACCCCAAGGGGCAGCCGAAATAGCAGTAATTGCGTTTTCTCCTCCAGTTGGAATTACTGGGTTTGTAGGTAAAAAAGGAACTAATTGTGGCGCAACACAAATGGGTCCAACACCAGGACCTCCACCTCCGTGCGGAATAGCGAAAGTTTTGTGTAAGTTCAAATGGCAAACATCAGCTCCAATAGTGGCAGGATTGGTTAAACCAACTTGTGCATTCATATTGGCGCCATCCATATATACTTGTCCACCGTTATCGTGAATTAATTGGGTGATTTCTTGAATGGCACTTTCAAAAACACCATGAGTAGAAGGGTAGGTTACCATTAAGCAAGAAAGATTTGCTGCGTGAAGAATGGCTTTTTCTCTTAAATCATCTACATCAATATTTCCGTTTTCCAATGTTTTGGTGACAATTACTTTCATCCCTGCCATAGCTGCAGATGCAGGATTGGTTCCGTGAGCAGAGGATGGAATTAAAGCTATATTTCTATGATGATCCCCTCTTGATTGGTGATAGGCGCGAATAACCATTAATCCGGCATATTCTCCTTGTGCACCAGAATTAGGTTGTAAAGTGGTGCCTGCAAAACCAGTGATGACATTTAATTGTTGTTCCAATTTGGCTAACATTTCTTGATATCCTTGTGCTTGATTTAAAGGCGCAAAAGGGTGAATGTTATTCCATTGTGGGTTGCTTAAAGGCAACATTTCGGAAGCGGCATTTAATTTCATCGTACAAGAACCTAATGAAATCATGGAGTGATTTAAAGATAAATCTTTTCGTTCTAGCATTTTGATGTAACGCATCATTGCGGATTCTGAATGGTATTTGTTGAAAACATCGTGTTGCAAAAACGAAGTTGTTCTACCGGTAGATTCAGGAAAATGATTGGTCGTTGTTAATTCAGAAATATGGGTTGGCTGCGTTTCTTTTGCGGAAGCGAAAACACTAATGATTTGATTTAGATCAGTAATACTTGTTGTTTCGTTCAATGAAATTGAAATTGTATTTTCATCAACATAGAAGAAGTTAATTTTGTTTTGTTCCGCGATTTCTTTTACTTTTTTGGCATCAGCTTTTATAACGATAGTGTCAAAAAAGGCGGTATTGGTTTGTTCGAAACCTAATTTATTCAATTCGTTTGCTAATGTTGCAGCTCCAGCATGGACTTTGTCAGCAATGTATTGTAATCCTTTAGGGCCATGATATACAGCATACATTCCGGCCATTACGGACAATAATACTTGTGCAGTACAAATATTTGAAGTGGCTTTGTCTCTTTTGATGTGTTGTTCTCGAGTTTGCAAAGCCATGCGTAAAGCGCGGTTTCCATCAGTATCAACGGTAACTCCGATGATTCGTCCCGGCATGCTTCGTTTGTATTCGTCTTTTGTAGCAAAATAAGCAGCGTGTGGACCACCATAACCTAATGGTATTCCGAAACGTTGGGTAGTTCCAATAACCACAGCAGCTCCCATTTCGCCTGGAGGTGTTAGTTTTACTAAGCTCAAAATATCGGCAGCTACTGCAACTTTGATTTCGTTTGTAGCGGCTTTGGCTATAAAAGCGGTATAATCATGAACTTGTCCATATTTTCCTGGATATTGAAGCATAGCTCCAAAAAAGGCATTTGAGAAATCGAATGTTTCATGATTTCCAATTACTAATTCGACACCAATTGGTGTGGCACGAGTTTGTAAAACGGATAGTGTCTGAGGAAATAGTTCTTCGGAAACAAAAAATTTATTGGTGTTGTTTTTCTTTTGATCGCGTGTTCTTACATCAAATAATAATGCCATAGCTTCGGCAGCTGCAGTGGCTTCGTCTAATAGAGAAGCATTTGCTATTTCCATCCCGGTCAATTCGATTACCATGGTTTGAAAATTCAAAATAGCTTCAAGACGTCCCTGTGCAATTTCGGCTTGATACGGAGTGTATGCAGTGTACCAACCTGGGTTTTCAAAAATATTTCTTTGAATTACCGCAGGAATAATAGCTTGATTGTATCCTAAACCAATGTACGTTTGAAATACTTTATTTTTATTACCGAGTTGGTGAATGTGATTGGCAAATTCGTATTCTGTCATTGCTGGATCTAAATTCAGCGGTGCTTTTAAACGAATGTCATCTGGAAGTGTTTCATATACAAGTTGTTCAATAGATTCAACTCCAATGGTTTTCAACATGTGTTGAAGGTTATTTTCTCTTGGACCAATGTGTCTTAAAGCAAAAGCATCTGTTTTCATGTAATTGTAAAAAAAAGTTGTGTTTTTTGTGGTGCAAAATTAAGTATTATTAATAATCTAAACGGTATTTTTGGATTCCTTTTTTATCAATTTTTCAACTAAATGATTGATTTATTCACAATTGATTAATTTTGTCTAATGAAGATTTTAAAACAAATATTGAATTTTTATATAAATGCCAGTATTCACGTGGGATTGTCTTGCTATGCATTGGTAAAATTAACAATGTATTTGTTCCACATTTCTTTTCAGGAATCGATGGCTAATTTTGCTTTTTTTGGAACTATTGTGGGTTATAATTTTGTAAAATATGATGCTTTGGCTAGAGTTCAAAAACATCAAATGCGAAATCAATTAAAAGGAATTGCTGTTTTGAGTTTTTGTTCCTTGGTTTTGGTTGGCTATTATTTTTTTGATTTACAACGGATGACACAATTAGTTTCGGTTATTGTTTTGGGACTCACTTTATTGTATACACTTTCTTTTTTTCCAAATAAAAAAAATGCCAGAAACTGGGCAGGTGTGAAAATTTATATAGTGGCTTTGTGTTGGGTAGGTGTTACGGTAATTTTACCTTTTTTGGATGCTACTATACCCATTACCTTAGCTTTTTATCTAAGTTGTATACAGCGATTTATATTAATTTTTGTTTTGATACTTATTTTTGAAATCATTGATTTGGAAAATGACGATCCGCACCTTCAGACGGTTCCACAGCAAATAGGGGTGAAGCGCACCAAACAATTGGGGTATTTGCTTTTGCTTTTGTATGGGATTTTATCTGTTTTTAGTTTCAATTTAAAGGATAGTTTTACAATTCAATATTTGATTTTGTCTTTGTTTTTTCTTCTTGTTATTGCTTTCTTTTTAGCTTTCGCCAATGAAAGAAGGTCTAAATATTATACTTCTTTTTGGGTCGAAAGCCTGCCAATTTTATGGTGGTTAATGGTTGGTTTGATATAAAAAGCACTATTCGGTGACTGCTTTTAGAATTTTATTTCTTTCCAAAAGGAATTGAGTCAGATGTTTTTTCAAAAATAAAATATCAAATAATTTTCCAAAAACACCAAATGGAGTTTCATATTGTAGTACATCAGTCATTGTAGTAAGCTCGTTAATTTCTTCAAAAAAGTGTTGATGTTTGAAGGTTTTGAATTTTCCTTCTTCCATTTCATCAACAAAATAATGGTAAAAAGTCATTGCGGTAATACGACTTTTATGGGTTAAATAAAATCCAAAATGTTTGCCTCTCCAAGTAACTGTTTCGTTGTAGTTTATCAATCCAGAAGTAACACCAGCAATAGCAACCTCGAAAGATTTGCTGGCTGCTTGCTGATGAATATCAATGTTTCTGGAAATATCAAAAACGATTTGTATTGGGGCTTTTATTTTTGTTGTGAGATGAATGGTTGTCATAATGTATTATTTATGTTGAATATTTATGTTATCGATTATCATTTTATTTTTCGTTTATTTTCAATGGTAATTTTTGAGCCTTTCGCCAAAAAGACAGAAATAGGTTTTGATTCATTAAGAAAAGCAAAGTCTTTTCCGTAATTGTTTTCAAAATCCACATCAATTTTATAATTGATTATTTCTAATTGTTCCCATCTTGGATGTGTGACTTCATATTCAAAGGTGGTCTTTTTGTTATAGCTGGTGTAACCAAAGTAATGCTCGGTTATGAATTCGGCTTCTGAATCTAACTCAATTTGTATAGGATTTGATTTAGTTTCTAATGCAATTGAATTCCATTGTTTGTCATTTTCCCATCGATAAATAAATGTTTTTGAGCCTTCATTTTGAGTGATAGAATGATTCATTCTATTCGTTTGATAATGTTCATTATACAGAGTGTTTGCAATGAAAGTAATGGCTGGTTTTGGAACTATTTCTTTGATAAAAACCACACCACGTTTCCATGCTCCGTTTTCAAATCGCTTGACATAAAACCTAAGATTTACTTCTTCAAAGTTGATGTGAAAAGGAATTTTTAAGCCCAATATTTTAGTGTTGTTAAATTGGAATCCAACTAAACTTACATAACATTTGCTATTCCAAAAGTCAATTTCAATTCCGATTGGAAGGTGTTTTTTTAATATTTCAGAATCAATTTCGTAGTTGATTAAGGCTAGATTGTCCCAGCTTGCTGTTAAGAAACTCATTTGTTTGCTTTTTTATAGATTATTATAGAAAGGTAAATTGCTAATAATGGTGGAGTTGAAATCAAAGGCCAGGTTAATCCATCAATATAAAAGATGTTTTCGTTGAAATACCACAAGCTAAAAAACAGTACTACTAATGAGAAATATATTTTGATATTTAAAGCATCTTTAAATTTTATCCAGAAAATGAAACCTATAATTAATTGCAAAAATCCTGTAATTATCATTGAATATGCTGACAAGTAGAAACTTGTTTCTTCTATAAATCCACAGAGTAAAAAAAATATTGGGATTGCAATTGCAATAGAGTTCACTAATTTTAAAGTTTTCATAATTTTATTTTGTTTTAAACTTTCAGAAAAAAATGAAAGTTTTGATTAAATTTTTTTATTCTATTTCATGATTTTTAAAACCAAACGGCCTAGCCAATTTTCATTAAATTCAGTCATTTTATCTAACATATTATCTGCTTTTAAAACGAAATCATACAGTTTAGTGGTTTGATCTATAAAATGTTTTTCTTCAGCAGAGTCTTTGGATTCAATCGAGGAAACTTCTTTTAAAATTTTAAGAGCAGGTTTGATTTCTCTTTTACTTCTTTCTCGGGCAATTTTAGAAGCTAGTTCATCTAAATCTTTTTCAGCTGTAAAAAATTCTCTGCGTTCTCCTGCTTTATATTCTTTGTAAACAATGCCCCAATCCATTAAGGCTCTTAAATTCATACTGGCATTTCCGCGAGAAATTTTCAATTCGTCCATCACTTCTTCCATTGAAACAGCTTCGCTTGATACCATCAACAAAGCATGAATTTGCGCCATCGTTTTGTTAATTCCCCATTGCGAACCCAAGGCTCCCCAAGTTTGTACAAATTTATTTTTTGCTTCTTTGAATTCCATACACCAAATGTAAGTAAAAGTTTTTAAACTTTCAAAAATAAATGAAAGTTATTTAAATTTTTTTTGAAGGAATTTTTTTATATTTGAATCAAGTTTGATTATAAATTAATTTGCAACTATTTTTTAGTTGCAAATAAAAAAACACTATCTTTGTATGAGTAAGGTTGAAAAGTTAATAGAAAAATTAAAATCAAAGCCTAAAGATTTTACTTGGTATGAAATGCTTAAAGTTTTAAATTATTTTGGTTTTGAACAATTAGCACAAGGAAAAACTGGCGGTTCAAGACGAAAATTTGTGAATAGTGAAAAACAAATTATCAGTTTACACGAACCACATCCACAAAAAGTATTAAAATCATACCAATTGGATATAATTATTGACTATTTAAAATTGTAGAAAATGAAAAATTATTTAGAATATAAAGGATATATTGGAACAGTTGAATTTTCTGCGGAAGACAAAATTTTCTTTGGTAAAATTCAAGGAATAAATGATTTAGTAACTTTTGAAGGAACTTCGGTTGATGAGTTAGAAAAATCGTTTCACGAATCAATTCTTGATTATTTAGAAACCTGCGCTTCTTTAAATAAAGCACCCGAGAAAGTTTTCAAAGGTTCTTTTAATGTTAGAGTTTCGCAAGAATTACACCAAAAAACGGCTCTTTTAGCATCTAAAAAAGGATTGAATTTGAATGATGTTGTCAAAGAAGCCTTGAATTACATTGTAAAACACGAAGAAGTTTTAAACTAATTTTATCAAATACTCTTTTTTTATAAATATTCTATTTTAGAAATTATGGACTTTGAAAAGTTAATAAAAGATAGTGAGTATAAAGATATTGCAACTTTGAAAGAAGATATTAGTCAAATAATGTTGGATAAGAAGTACACGACCGAGATTTTTACAACTTTTACATTTAATGATTTTTATCGTGCAAGGAAACATAACAATGTAAAAGGTGATTTTGTGGATGAAACTTTGTTCGAATTTAGTAATGAAAAAGAATTTTGGAATCCACCGATTGAAAAAGCCAAAATGGGTAGATGTAATAATGAAAATGAAAGTCTATTTTATTGTTCAAGTGATTTTATAACTGCTCTTCTTGAAATTAAACCTGTAATTGGTGACTTTATTTCAGTTACAAAATTCAAAAACTTACACACTAAAAATAAACCTGAATTTAGAATTAACCCAATTGGCAAAACTTATTTATTAAAAATACCAGAACTTGAATTACCTTTTGAAAATTATACATTAGATCAAAGTCAATATGAAATTGAAGATTTTTTAGATAAATTATTTCATCAAAATGTAGGAGATAATGAGTCGTATAAATATAAGTTAAGTATCGCAATTGCTCATATTTTTTTAACAAATGGAACCAATAAAGAAAGAGCAATTATAGAAACAGATGGGTTAATTTATCCAAGTATTATTAGAAATCAAAAAAGTTATTGTTTCGTATTGAAATCTTACATAGCACATTGCTATTTTACAATTTTTTGTATACAAACATTGGAAGTTTTAGATTTGGGAAAGAATTATATAAAACTTAAATTATTGAGAAATGGTTATCCTGAATTTGAAAAAATATATCCAAAAGATTTATTCAATGTTTATTGGATGGAACCTCCCAATGAATCTATTGAAATTATTAATTTCTAAAATAAAGAAACCGAAGCATTTCTACTTCGGTTTCTATCTAAAATCTGCAATCTTTTATAATAACCCCGCTCTTTTCAACAAAGCATCTGGGCTCGGTTCTTGTCCTCTAAAACGTTTGTACAAAGTCATAGGATGTTCAGTTCCACCTTTAGAGAGAACATTCTCTTTGAATTTAGTAGCTACTTCTTTGTTGAAAATTCCCTTTTCCTGAAAATAAGCAAAAGCATCCGCATCGAGAACTTCGGCCCATTTGTAGCTGTAATATCCCGAAGAATAACCACCTGCAAAAATATGGGAGAAGGAAACCGACATGCAATTTTCGGCTACATCTGGGTATAAAGAGGTGTTTTCGAAAATGGTTTTTTCAAATGCTTTGATATCTGTAATTGCAGAAGGATTATTGCTGTGGAAAGCCATGTCTAATAATCCAAAACTCAATTGACGTAAGGTTGCCATTCCTTCTTGGAAACTAGCACTCTCTTTAATTTTTTCTACATATTCTTGTGGAATGATCTCCCCAGTTTGATAATGTTTGGCAAACAAAGCCAAAGCTTCTGGCTCATAACACCAGTTTTCCATTACCTGACTCGGCAATTCTACAAAATCCCAATAAACCGATGTTCCAGATAAACTTGGGTAGGTAGTATTGGCTAACATTCCATGTAATCCGTGACCAAATTCATGGAATAAGGTTGTTACTTCATTAAATGTGAGTAACGAAGGTTTGGTTTCTGTTGGTTTGGTGAAATTACAAACGTTCGAAATATGAGGTCTTTCGTTTACCCCGTTTTTGATACATTGTGATTTGTATGAAGTCATCCAAGCCCCATTTCGTTTGCCTTTTCTTGGAAAAAAATCGGCGTAGAAAATAGCAACTAGCTCCCCCAATTCATCTTTGACTTCATAAGTAGTTACTTCTTCGTGGTATTTATCAATGTCGAAAATTTCAGTGAAAGTCAATCCGTATAATTCTCCAGCAATGGTAAAAGCTCCGTTTAAAACATTTTCTAATTGAAAATAGGGTTTCAGTTTTTCGTCATCCAAATTGAATAATTTATGTTTCAATTTTTCAGAATAATAGGCGCCATCCCATTTTTCTAAATGGTCAATTCCGTCTAAATCTTTAGCGAAAGCGGTTAATTGGGCAAATTCTCTTTCGGCTGCAGGTTTGGCTTTGGCTAATAAATCATTCAAAAATGATTTTACTTTATCTGGATTTTGTGCCATTCGTTCTTCTAAAACAAAATGTGCATGGGTTTCGTATCCTAATAAATTTGCTCTTTCGTAACGTAATTTGGCAATTTTTAAAGTGATTTCCTGATTGTCGAATTCGTTATTTTGGAATGCTTTTTTACCGGCGGCAATTGCTATGGTTTTGCGCAGTTCGCGATTGTCAGCGTAGGTTACAAAGGGAATATAGCTTGGAAAATCTAATGTAAAAATCCAACCTTCTAAATCTTTGTTTTTTGCCAATGATTTTGCCGCTTCAATCGCTCCTTCTGGAAGTCCTTTTAGGTCCTCTTCGGAGGTTATATGCAATTGATAGTTGTTGGTTTCTGCTAAGACATTTTCGCCAAAAGTCAATTTTAGTTTGGCTAATTCAGTGTCGATTTCTCGTAGTTTTATTTTTTTATCTTCGGATAATAAGGCCCCATTTCTAGAGAAATTTTTAAATTTTTTATCTAATAAAGTGGCTTGTTCAGGAGATAGATTGAGGTTTTCTTTTTGTTCATAAACGGCTTTTACTCTTTTGAATAAAGCGGTGTTTAAAGTAATATCATTACTGAATTCGGTCAGTATAGGGGAAACTTCCTGTGCGATTTTTTGCATTTCTTCACAGGTTTCTGCTGAATTCAAATTGAAGAAAATGGATGATAAGCGATCCAAACGATTTCCAGAAAAATCCAATGCTGCGATTGTATTTTCGAAAGTTGGCGCTTCTGAATTATTGGTTATGGTATCAATTTCTGCTTTTGCTGTTGCAATGTTTTCAATAAAAGCGGGTTTGTAATCTTCCAGTTTTATTTGTGCAAAAGGAGCGGTATCGTATTTAGTATTGAAAGGGTGTGTTAGAATGCTCATGGTGTTTTTTTTTTTAGCCCCGATAGTAGTGGAAATCCTTTTGTACCGGAGTTCGGCGCAAAAGATTACTTCACTATGCTACTATTTTTATCGGAGTTCAGTGAACTTCGTGTGGAACGGATAGCGGGAAATAGCTCCTGAAAAAGAACAGGATAATTTTAATCAGTTATTTTTTTAAACCTTCGGCAGCCTTGTTAACAGCTGCTTTTAGACCTTCTTTGTAGGCTATGATTTTGTCTAAAATGGTTGCGTCTGAACTTCCAATGATTTGGGCAGCAAGAATTCCTGCGTTTTTAGACCCGTTTAAGGCAACAGTTGCTACAGGAACACCACCAGGCATTTGCAAAATTGACAAAACGCTGTCCCAACCATCGATAGAATTGCTTGATTTTACGGGAACTCCAATTACGGGAAGTGGCGACATGGAAGCTACCATTCCGGGTAAATGTGCCGCTCCGCCAGCTCCAGCTATAATTACCGAAATTCCGCGGCTGTGTGCATTTTTGCTAAAATCGAATAATTTTTCGGGTGTTCTATGTGCTGAAACAATATCGACTTCGGTTGCTATATCAAATTCTTTTAGGATGTCGATGGCTTCTTGCATTACGGGCATATCGGATATGCTTCCCATGATTATGGCTACTTTGCTCATATGTTTTTATTGTTTTTTATTTAAAAAATAAATAATAGATTATATAAAATGTAAATAATATTAGAGATAGATAAACGGCGATTAGTAAAATAAATGAAATAAAAGATTTAATTCGTTCTCCTAAATATTCGTTTTTGTCTACTATAATAGTCCAGTTTTTATTTACAAGATTTTCGGAATCTGTAAGATTTAATAAATGTATAATAAAATCTAGTAGATTCATTTATGCAATTACTCTTATCGTATTCTTCACATCCTCTGCAATTCTCCTGGCCTCGCTGATGTCTTTATTGACTATCGTTACGTGTCCCATTTTTCGGAAAGGGCGTGTTTGTTTTTTTCCATAAATATGTGGGGTAACGCCATTCCATCCTAAAATAGTTTCAATATTTTCATAAATCACATCACCAGAAAATCCCTCGGAACCAACTAAATTAACCATTATTCCGGCTGCTTTACTGTCGGTATTTCCCAATGGCAAATCCAAAATAGCTCTTAAATGGTTTTCAAATTGCGATGTGTAACTTGCTTCAATGCTATAATGACCTGAATTATGTGGGCGAGGAGCAACTTCGTTTACTAAGATTTCGTCGGATTCGGTTTGGAACATTTCAACCGCCAAAAGGCCAACATGGTTGAATTGCTGTGAAACATTCAAGGCTATTGCTCTGGCTTTATCAGCGATTTTATCATCAATTCGAGCGGGACAAATTACATATTCAACTTGATTGGCTTCGGGATGAAATTCCATTTCCACCACGGGATAGGTTTTGATTTCGCCAGATGGATTGCGACAAACGATTACGGCCAATTCATTTTTGAACGGGACCATTGTCTCGGCAATGCATTCTACATTCGGTAAATTTTCTAAATCTTCGATAGTTCGAACTACTTTTACACCATTACCATCGTATCCAAACTCGGTACATTTCCAGACAAAAGGCATCTCGACTGCGCTCGATCTGACAGCTGATTTTAGATGCTGAAGATTTTCAAATCGTTCAAAAGGGGCTGTCGGAATATTGTTTTTTACATAAAACTCTTTCTGAATACCTTTGTTTTGAATCAGTTGCAATGTTTTTGGCGACGGATATACTTTCAGTCCCTCTTGTTCCAGTTGTACTAATGCATCAAGATTGACTAATTCTATTTCAAACGTTAAAACATCTACTTGTTTTCCGAAATTATAAACGGTTTCAAAATCCATCAAATCGCCTTTAAAAAATTGATTACAGGCAATTTTGCACGGTGCTTCATCACTTGGGTCTAAAACATAAGTTTGGATATCGAATTTTCTAGTGTCAAACAAAAGCATTTTGCCCAATTGTCCGCCACCGAGAATTCCTAATTTAAAATCGGAAGAAAAATAATTCATTTCAATACATGTTTGTTGTGTACAAAGATACTTTATAATGATTGAAAAGGAAAATGCTATTTTATTTTCTTCAAAATTTCCCTTGAAACCGCTTTGTAAGCTGCGGAATGGTTGGCGTAATCTTTTTCTAAAATAATTTTCAATTCGGAATGAATCCAGTCGAATTGATTTCCTAGTAGGTGCAAAGTCCGAATAGCATAACATTTTGAAGCCACTTTAGTATCGCTAATTAACCAGTCAAAACAAGTTTCAGTGATTTGGTGTAATTGATGTTCTGTAAGTTGAATTTCTTTTTTCTTAAAATGCGAAATAACGAGTAACTGACAGACTTTTGCCATTGGACGAATAGCACTATCAGCAGTTAGCGTTTTTATATTGGAACAAAAATAATCCAAATAAGGCTTCAATTCTTCCTGTTTTTTATAACAAAACAATTCCAAAATCCAGCACGCTTTTGAGGAATTACTATCGGTAATCAAAAAACACAACGGAACTAATTCGATAAGTAAGTTTGGATTCAAAAGCACTTCATCAGCCAAAATTTGCCTCTTTTCTCTAAAACCACTCACATAATTTAGTTTCTCATAGAATTCTGTATGCATTTCTATCTTTTTGATTTAAAAATACAAAATAATGTTCAATTATCGATTGTCAAATCCGAATTCTGTATCTTTGTACCTTGTTTTAAACATAAAAAAATGATACAACTTCACGATAAACAATTTGTTCCGTTTGTTTCCGCTAAAGAAATTGATTTTGCCATTACCAAATTGGTTGCGCAAATAGAAGCTGATTTTGCTGATGAAACCCCAGTATTCATAGGTGTTTTGAATGGCTCTTTTATGGTAGTTTCCGATTTCATGAAACAATATAAAAAACCGTGTGAGCTAAGTTTTATAAAAATGGCATCCTATGAAGGCACCTCCTCCACAAATGATATTAAACAATTAATAGGTTTAAATCAAGACTTGGCAGGGCGCTCCGTTATTGTTATCGAAGATATTGTTGATACCGGAAACACATTAGTAGAACTAAAACAATTGTTCAAAAAACAAAATGTAAAACATTTCAAAATTGCAACCCTATTTTTTAAACCCGAAGCCTATAAAAAAGACGTCAAAATCGATTATGTAGGAATCAGAATTCCCAATAAATTTATTGTTGGATACGGTTTAGACTACGATGGACTAGGACGAAATCTTCCAGAAGTATACCAGCTAAAAGAATAAATAATAATCCAAAATTAGAATTAAAAGGGATAAAACAACAAAGCAATCCGCTTTAAGTGGTACACCTTAGAATATTTAAATTAAAAAAAATGACTAACATTGTTTTATTTGGGAAACCAGGTGCAGGAAAAGGAACTCAAGCCGAGTTTTTAAAAGAAAAATACAAATTAACACACATTTCAACCGGTGATGTATTTCGTTATAATTTAAAAAACAATACCGAATTAGGCAAACAAGCCAGAGTTTTCATGGATGCAGGAGATTTAGTTCCAGACGAATTGACTACCAAAATGCTCATTGACGAAGTGAATAAACATCCAGATACCAACGGAATTTTGTTCGACGGATACCCAAGAACCATTTCACAAGCAGAAGCTTTAGATGCTTTTTTAACATCAATCCACTCAAAAGTTGCCGGTACAATAGCACTCGAAGCCGATGATGAAATCCTAATAGCACGATTGTTAGAAAGAGGAAAAACCAGCGGAAGAATTGACGATCAAGACGAAGATAAAATCAGAAATCGCTACCAAGAATACAACGAAAAAACCGCTCCATTAATGGATTATTATCAAGAGCAAGGAAAATTTTATACAGTAAACGGAATCGGTTCTATCGCAGAAATTACCGAAAGAGTCAGTAATATAATTGATAATTTATAGCAGCTAATCCAGCTGTACGTTACAAGTCCTCACTAAAAAAACTATTTTTCCAAGCCATAAAAGGAGCTTCCTCTGGTCGCTCTTTTCTGTCAGGAAAAATTAGTTTTTTTAGCTCCGGGCTTTTCACTACCATCTGGGCTAAAAAACGGCAAAACACTAAAGATTCATTGAATCAACAATTAAACGAATCAACTAAAATTGGAAATAGCAATTATATTTTTTTTAATACTCTTAAATGGGGTTTTCTCCATGTCGGAAATCGCATTGATTTCGGCACGGAAAAACAGATTGGAAACCGCTGCCAAAAAAGGAAATAAAAATGCCCAAATTGCATTAGATTTAGCCAATTCACCCAATAAGTTTTTATCGACTGTCCAAATCGGAATTACACTTATCGGGATCCTTACTGGTATTTATAGTGGAGACAAAATTACCAAAGATGTAGAATTTTTTGTTCAGTCCTTTCAAATATTAAAACCCTTTGCCCATAGCATAGCAGTTGGAATTGTAGTTGTTGTTTTGACTTTTTTCTCCCTAGTTTTAGGGGAACTATTACCCAAAAGAATTGGGTTGAATCATCCAGAATCTATCGCAAAAGCAGTAGCATTTCCAATGAAAATCATTTCTGTAATAACTGCTCCATTCATTTGGCTGTTAACCACATCTACTGATTTTTTATTGGATATTATGCAAATAAAACCCACTGCAGATGGCAAAGTAACCGAAGAGGAAATAAAAGCGATTATCAAAGAAGGTACCGAAGTTGGTGAAGTCCAAGAAATTGAGCAAGATATTGTAGAGCGCGTTTTTCATAGTGGAGACCGAAAAGTCAATTCCTTAATGACACACCGAAAATCAGTTGTTTTCTTGCCAGTTCA
>CANEXR010000040.1 GCA_947443815.1 Flavobacteriaceae bacterium
TCGTGTTCAATGATGGTTTCTTGAATATTGCGCATTAATAAACCCGCTTCATCATTAAAATGTATTGGTAAATGAGAGAAAGTCCTATTCAATCTGTAATCATTCAATGCTTTTGAAGCTACTTCAATAGGGTAAATTAACCTTTTTAATATATAAAGTGTAATCACAGTAGCTGCCAATGTCAGTAGCAATGCAAAAATAAAAACAAAAGTAGCCGAAATCGATTGTTCCTCATACAAAACATAAAATAATATGCCTATCAAAGGAATGTGAATACCTATAAATGCAACAAAAAGGAATTTGAAAGCATAGCTTTTGCTCAAGAAAGGAATTTTAGATAATTCTACGTATAATCGCATAAACCTACTATTTAATGATAATTTTGAATAGAAAAACTCAAAACATAGCTGTTCGAACCATAAAATTAGCTTTTTAAGTCCGCATAAAATCTAAAATTTAAACAAATTTGATAAAATATTTCTCAATTTGAATTTATAAAACCATTCAAACCCTTATTTTTGCGCTATGGCAAAGAAAAATACAGACAAAGTTGTCTTTCATCAAATAAAAGTCCTTGATGCTGGTGCAAAAGGCGTATCGGTTGCAAAAGCTCCTGACGGTAAAGTAGTGTTTATCCCCAATGTAGTTCCGGGTGATGTAGTAGATGTACAAACTTTCAAAAAACGCAAAGCCTATTACGAAGGGAAAGCAGTAAAATTTCATGAATTTTCAGAACACCGAATCGAACCTATTTGCGACCATTTTGGAGTTTGCGGAGGTTGTAAATGGCAAAATATGAAATACAGCCAGCAGTTGTATTACAAACAAAACGAAGTCAAAAACCACTTGCAACGCATCGGAAAAATAGAGCTTCCCGAATTCGAACCTATTTTAGGCTCCGAAAAACAGTTTTTTTATAGAAATAAAATGGAATTTTCGTTTTCTAACAGCCGTTGGCTAACCGAAGATGAAATTGGTAGCACCGAAGATTTAGGAAATAGAAATGCGCTAGGCTTTCATATTCCAAAAATGTGGGATAAAATTCTAGACATTAATAAATGCCATTTGCAAGAAGATCCTTCTAATGCAATCCGAAATGAGATTAGAGCTTTTGCAAATCAAAACAATCTAACATTTTTTAATCCAAGAGCGCACGAAGGATTGCTAAGAACCTTGATGATTCGAACCGCTTCTACAGGAGAAATTATGGTTTTAATTCAGTTTTTCGAAAATGATAAAGCCAATAGAGAGTTGCTTTTAGATCATATCTATGCCAAATTTCCTCAAATAACCTCTTTGCAATATGTAGTTAATAATAAAGCAAACGATACTTTATATGATACCAACATCAAATTATACAAAGGAAGAGATTATATTTTAGAAGAAATGGAAGGGTTAAAATTTAGCATTAATGCCAAATCATTTTACCAGACCAATTCAGATCAAGCGTATGAACTTTATAAAATTACACGTGATTTTGCGGGTTTAACTGGAAACGAAACGGTTTATGATTTATATACAGGAACGGGTACTATAGCCCAATTTGTTTCCAAAAATGCTAAAAAAGTTATTGGAGTAGAAAGTGTTCCTGAAGCAATTAACGATGCCAAAGCCAATGCTGAACGAAATAATATTACCAATTGCGAGTTTTATGTTGGTGATATGAAAGTTGTTTTCAATGAAAGTTTTATTGCACAACACGGAAAACCTGATGTAATCATCACCGACCCACCAAGAGATGGAATGCATGCAGCTGTAATTGAACAAATTATGAAAATTGCCCCTGAAAAAGTGGTCTATGTAAGTTGTAATTCAGCCACACAAGCCCGTGATTTAGCTTTAATGGATGAAAAATATAAAGTGACTCGTGTCCGACCAGTTGATATGTTTCCACAAACACATCATGTTGAAAACGTAGTGCTTTTAGAAAGACGATAAGTAGATGATGTGCGTATTCCATTGAAAAATTGGCATGCCACTGAAACACTATTCTCTATAATCAAAAACAAATAATACATGAAAAAAATAGTTTTATTGGTATTGCTCGTTGTTTTTTCTTTCTCCAGTTGCGAGAAAGATGATATTTGTGATGCCAATACACCAACTACTCCTAGATTAGTACTCGGTTTTTATGATATTAATAATCCTAGTGTTGCAAAAAATGTGGCCAAACTAAAAGTTGTTGGAGACGGAATGACCGAAGGAATTGTTTTTAATGAAAATGCCATAGGAGAAGCAAAATATCAAACCAGCGGTAATAGCATTTCTATTCCTCTAAAAACAGATAAGGAAACAACAAAATATACGTTTACCTATAATTCAGGAAACGCAAATCCAGCAATAATATTTGTAGATGAAGTAACCATCAATTATTCCCGAAATACCGTTTATGTATCTAGAGCTTGCGGTTATAAAACAATTTTCACGCTGAATCCTACAAATGCAATAATCCATACCGCAATTCCTAGTACAAATGATACCTGGATGCGTTATATTTCTGTTGAAAAAACTAACATAGAAAACGAAAATGAAACACACCTTAAAATATTCTTTTAGTTTTTTTCTCCTTTTGCAGTTTTTTGTAGCTCAAGCACAAGAAACCACTACAAAAAAACCAGAAACAAATCCAACAAGAAGCACAGAACAACTACTTCCAGAACCTCCAAAACAAGTAACTAAAAAGCTTCCTTTGGAGAAAAAAACCGACAGTATAGCACCCAAAACTGACCGCTACGGATTGCGTTTAGGAGTTGATCTGTTTAAATTGACTCGTGTATTATATGACACTAATTACAAGGGAATTGAATTTACAGGTGATTATCGTTTGACAAAAAAATATTATTTGGCTGCCGAAATAGGAAGTGAAGAAAAAACCACCGATGATGACCGATTGAATTCAAGCGCCAAAGGCACCTATCTAAAAGCTGGTTTTGACTATAATGCTTATCAAAACTGGTTGGACATGGAGAATATGATTACTATAGGAATGCGTTATGGCGCCAGTACTTTTAGTCAACAATTGAACAGTTATAAAATTTACAATCCGAATCCGTATTGGGGAGAAGTCCCTGCTATTCCTTCAGGAGAAAAATTCAGTGGATTAACTGCCAGTTGGATTGAAGTAGTTACAGGAGTAAAAGCCAAAGTTTTTAATAATGTATTTATTGGTTTTGGTTTGCAACTAAAAATGTTGATTACCAATAAACAGCCTGATAATTTTGAAAACTTATACATTCCTGGTTTCAACAAAACCTATAATGGTAATTTTGGTGTTGGTTTTAATTATACGGTTTCCTATTTTATTCCTTTTTACAAAAAAAAGACAAAACCCGCTGAAGTCCCGAACAAAACAACTAAGAAAAAATAAACCACTAATTCACTGATTTTTAAACCTATAAAATCAGTGCATTAGTGGCTATTATTTTGAAAATAATGATAACTCTTATCCAATCTCTTTAATTCCTTTTATAAAAATCCATTTCATAAATAGTTTCTCTCCCTCTTTGGTCTTTACCGCCTGAAATTTTGGTGACAAAAGCGTCCCAATTACAAAAGCAGTTAATGGTATATAAAAACCTGTTAAATTAGTATAATGCGCTACCAAATAACGAAAAGATAAAAATAAAATTGTAAAACAACCGAGTTGGTACAGAAAAGCGCGTATTTGTAATTTTGTCATTTTCTAAAAAAATTTAAGTTTTAAAAATCCTTACTATTAAGGAAAATGTATTTATGAAAATTGGTGGTTTAACATTCTAATTACGCACCTCTTTGATCCGAATCTTGAAACTGAAACTTAGTTCTCTTACTGCCTTCATACATTTCGTATTTCACCAAACGGGCTTCTAAACTAGCATTAAAAAGTTTTATTTTTCGGGAAGGTTTTAATCCCACATATTTTAATGCTTCTAAATTAGCAGTAATGAACCAAGCATTTGTTCCTGGGTAATTTTTCTTCAAAGTATCCCCAATATTTTTATAAAACTCCTCCATGTGTATATCCAAACGTTCATCATAAGGCGGATTAAAAACTAGGTGCAGTTTACCCTGAGTCGTTTTTTCTGTATCAAAAAAGTTTTTTTCTTCAATAACAATATACTCGTCTAAATTGGCATTTTTGATATTATCTTTTGCTTTTTGAACCGCACTTGGTGCTTTATCAAAACCTTTTATAGTATAATGAAACTCACGTACCCTTTTTAACAAACTCTCCGTAATGTTATTAAATAAATCATAATCCCAATCGTTCCATTTCTCAAAAGCAAATTCTTTTCGGTTAATATTGGCAGGGATATTACAAGCAATCATCGCTGCTTCGGCAAGAAATGTTCCTGAACCGCACATTGGGTCCAAGAAATCGCCTTGACCATCCCAACCAGAAAGCAATAAAATTCCAGCAGCTAGCACTTCATTTATAGGGGCAATATTTGTGGCTGTTCGATACCCACGTTGGTTTAACGAATTTCCAGAAGTATCTAAAGCCACCGAAACTTGGTCTTTGTCAATGTGAATGTTGATTCTCAAATCAGGATGCACTTTATCAACACTCGGACGCTGACCGGTTCGTTCTCTAAACTGATCGACAATGGCATCTTTACATTTTTGGGAAACAAATTCCGAATGATTAAAATACTCCGAATGCACCGTGGCATCAATTACAATAGTCTGATTGGCATTAACGTATTTAGACCAATTTACACCTGAAATCCCTTTATACAAAGCCTGTTCATTAGTAGCTCTAAAAGAATAAATAGGTTTTAAGATTTTCAAAGCCGTACGCAAAGCCAAATTTGCTTTATACATAAACCCTTTATCGCCTTTAAAACTAACCATTCTTACTCCTTGCTCAACCTCTTGCGCACCCAACATTTGCAACTCTTTTGCTAGTATTTCTTCAAAACCAAAAAAGGTTTTGGCAATCATTTTATAATTATTTTCCATTGTAAAATCAAGTATTCGTTGCAAAAATACACTAAATTTGCGGTACTTGAATTAATTGAAAACGAATAAATGCTGAATTCCGAAAATCAAAAAACCGAAAATCAAAAAGCAACAACCACAAATTGGTTTACTTCTTGGTTTGACACCCCCTATTATCACATCCTATATAAAGACAGAAATTACAGGGAAGCGCAAATTTTTATGGATAATCTCACGCATTACCTCAATCTTCCTGAAAAAGCAAAAGTATTGGATTTGGCCTGTGGCAAAGGGCGTCATTCCATCTATTTAAATCAATTAGGGTTCCAAGTAATTGGCGCTGATTTATCCGAAAATAGCATTGCCGAAGCCAGCAAAAACAGTAATGAAACCTTGCATTTTCAAGTTCACGACATGCGGGAGACTTTCGAAGATAAATTTGATGCCATTTTTAATCTATTCACCAGTTTTGGGTATTTCGAAAACGACGAAGACAACCTTACCACATTGAAAGCAATAAAAGCAAGTTTAACTGAATATGGTTTTGCAGTAATTGATTTTATGAATGTCAACCAAGTCCTAGCCACCTTAGTGCCCGAAGAAACTAAAACAGTAGACGGAATCGAATTTTTTATCAAACGCTATCTAAAAGACGGCCACATTCATAAAGAAATAGATTTTGAAGACAAAGGTCAAAAATTTCATTTCACCGAAAAAGTAAAAGCCTTAACACTCCACGATTTTGAAGTGTTAATGGAAGAAGCTGGGATTTTCTTATTGGATGTTTTTGGGGATTATAAATTAAAAAAATTCCATAAAACCGATAGCGAACGATTAATCATGATATTCAAATAGTCCAGCCCTAAAAAGTTTCCCAATACAATAAATAAGCAGTAAAATAAACAAACGTTTGAACAAAAATGAATTATCTTTTACCCTTACTATCCGTAATTTTAGGCTATATTTTTGCTTTGGTAATCAAACCAAATGACAAAACCAATCTCAAATTATTATTGGCTTTTAGTGGTTCCTTTTTACTTTCCATAACTGTTATTCATCTGCTTCCAGAAGTATATGAACATGGAAATCACGGAACTGGATTGTTTATTATGCTCGGTATTTTATTCCAAATTATATTAGAATTTTTCTCAAAAGGCGCAGAACACGGACATGTACATGGACATAACAAAATCCTTCATATCCCATGGCTTCTCTTCATAAGCCTATGTATTCACGCGTTTTTAGAAGGTTTCCCAGTCAGCCACCATAACGATTTAGCCATCGGAATTGCCATTCATCATTTTCCAATTGCCATCATTCTGACCACCTTTTTCGTGAATGCCACATTGGGCAAAAAAGCAATATTTATATTCATGGCAACCTTCGCATTAATGACGCCATTGGGAACCATTGTATCCGATTATTTGCCCGTATTGAATGCGTATTATTCCGAAATTACAGCCGTAGTAATTGGGATATTATTCCATATTTCATCGACCATTATTTTTGAAACCTCCGAAGGACACAAATTCAATATCGCCAAAGTTTCCATGATTATTTTCGGAATCGCATTGGCTTATTTTATATAATTGGGCGTGACCACAAGGGTCGGGCTATACGCTGCAATCTTTTTATTTTTAAAGAAAAAATAAAAAGGATTTCCGCTGCTATCCCTCACGCAAAAAAATAAATTCACGGACAATTCGTTTATTGTCCTTTGACAAAAAAAGAAAAAATGAGCTTCACCAAAACCACCGAACAATCCTCAAAATACGAGCATTTAGAAAAAATGTCCGTTCAAGAATTGCTTTCCAATATCAATCAGGAAGACAAAACAGTTCCTTTTGCCGTAGAAAAAGCCTTGCCAGAAATAGCATCTCTAATCGATGTTGTTGTTCAAAACATGAAACTCGGCGGTCGATTATTTTACATTGGCGCAGGAACTTCAGGCCGTTTGGGCGTAGTTGATGCCTCAGAATGTCCTCCTACTTTTGGTGTCCCATTCGACTTGGTAAACGGAATCATTGCTGGTGGCGATAAAGCCATTCGCAGAGCTGTTGAAAATGCCGAAGACAATGCCAATCAAGCCTGGACAGATTTACAAGAACACAACATTAGCAAAAATGATATCGTAATAGGAATTGCCGCTTCAGGAACTACACCCTACGTAATTGGCGGCTTAAAAGCCTGCAACGAAAATAATATCATTACAGGAAGTATTTCTTGCAATGCTGGAAGCCCACTTTCGCAAACCGCAAAATTTCCTATTGATGTTGTAGTAGGACCCGAATTTGTAACCGGAAGCTCAAGGATGAAAGCTGGAACAGCACAAAAATTAGTGCTCAATATGATTTCGACCGCCACAATGATTCAATTAGGAAAAGTAAAAGGCAACAAAATGGTCGATATGCAATTGAGTAATAGCAAACTGGTAGACCGTGGTGTGAAAATGATTATGGGAGAAATACCAGTTTCGTACGAGGACGCTTCTAAATTATTAACCAATTATGGTAGTGTGAGAAAAGCGGTAGATTATTATAACAATAAACTATAACCAGCCCATTACACCCTTTTAAAATAAAAAATCAAACTAGAAAAATGGGAACGAACAAAGAGTTATTAGCCAAAGGTATTAAATATTTAGCAGGAGCCTTACCCCTACTTTTTATTGGACCAGTAGTGATACATAATGCCTTTATGAACAAACAAAATGTATGGCATTATCTCGTTTTAGCAGTCGGAATTGTCTTTTGCCTTGGCGCAATGTTCCTGCTCTATTTTGGTTTAAAAACAATCATGAAAAGCTTATTTAACGACTAATGGATAGTTTAATTCACGTACAAAAAACATTTGAAAAAGTCAGTTATACCGGCAAAAAAATCAATAATCGAGAATTTGAAGATTGTATTTTCAAGAATTGTGATTTCTCCAATAGTAATTTTTCAAATAATAGCTTTATGGATTGCGAATTCATTGATTGCAATCTATCGATGATGGATATAGCAGGAACTAGTTTAAAAACGGTTGGTTTTAAAAATTGTAAATTATTAGGACTCCCTTTTCATACTTGCGCTGATTTTATGTTTAGTGTTTATTTTCAAGATTGTATTTTGGATTACGCCTCTTTTGCCAACAAAAAAATGCCAAAAACCAAATTCAATACTTGTTCCTTGAAAGAAATCTCTTTTATTGGTACCAATTTAACCCAAGCTATTTTTGAAAATTGCAATCTAGACCAAGCTATTTTTAATGATACACAACTTGCAGGAGTTGACTTTACAACAGCTTACAATTATAAAATAGATCCCGAATTCAATCCAATGAAAAAAGCCAAATTTTCTACACAAGGAATTGCTGGGCTTTTGGATAAATATGATATTAAAATCCAATAAGTATGGAAACCAATAAATTGTATTTAGACAGTGTGAAAAAACAATTTTTGTATTACAAAACCCTTGGTGAAAAAGCCATCTCACAACTGGAACCGGAACAACTTTTTGTGTCTTTGAATCAAGATACCAATAGTATTGCCACGATAGTCAAACATTTGTCTGGGAATATGGTTTCGCGTTGGACTGATTTTCTAACTACTGATGGAGAAAAAGAATGGCGCAATCGAGATGGAGAGTTTGAAAATGATGTACAATCAAAAGAGGCTCTTTTAGCACTTTGGAATAAAGGCTGGCACTGTTTTTTTGAAGCAATTGACACTTTAAAACCAGAACAACTAACCACAATTATTTATATCCGAAATGAAGGGCATACCGTTATTGAAGCTATAAACAGACAATTAGCGCATTATCCCTATCATGTTGGACAAATTGTATTTTATGCCAAACAACTAAAAAATAAGGATTGGGAAAGTCTATCAATCCCAAAAAACAAATCAAAAAGTTACAATGACAATAAATTTGCCCAAGAAAAAAGCATTAAAAATTTCACCGAAGAAGAATTAAGAAGATTGAAATGATTACTATTTTCCTATATTCATTTTTCAATTAAATTAAAAAATAAAGCATTACACAAAAACAGTTAAAAAAATAAAATGAAAAAAATACTCGCTATTCCCTTGCTGATTTTAATTGTATCCTGTTATAATCCAGAAACCAACTGTAAAGATTTCAAAACGGGTAAATTCAAATTTGAATATGTTGTGGACGGTATTAAAAAAACAACCTTTTTTGAACGTAATGATAGTTTGGAAATAGAAACGTATGACGGTAAAATTGACACCGCTTCTATAAGATGGATTAATGATTGTGAATATATTTTACAAAAAACACATCCAAAAAACAGAAAAGAAAAGAAGCCAATCGGTATGAAAATTTTGACAACCTCAAAAAATTCCTATACCTTTGAATTTGGGATGGTCGGTGAAGATGCGAAACAAAGAGGAACTGTGATAAAAATTTCAAATAATTAGTCATTTATAATCAAATAAAACATGGAAGTCTTTTTAAATCCGGATGCTTGGATTGCCTTATTAACGTTGACTTTTCTAGAAATTGTATTGGGAATTGACAATATTATTTTCATATCGATTGCTACAGGAAAATTACCTGTTGAAAGTCGCAAAAAAGCTACAAAAATAGGAATGTTCCTTGCGATGTTCATGAGAATTGGGCTTTTGTTTGGTATCAATTTATTGATTCAAATGAAAAAACCATTGTTTACAATTGACTTAAGTTGGTTATCAGCAGGAGTTACTGGACAGAGTGTTATTTTATTGCTTGGTGGTTTATTCTTGATTTACAAAAGCACGAATGAAATTCGGGAGAAAGTAGACGAAAAAGGTCATGAAGAAAAAGAATTAGGAAAAGCAGCTGCAAAATCGTTTCAGAGTGTTATTCTTCAAATCATAATGATAGACTTAGTGTTCTCTTTCGACAGTATTTTAACAGCTGTAGGAATGACTAATGGGGTTGAAGGCGCCTTGTATATTATGATTACCGCAGTGATTATATCGGTATTGATTATGATGCAATTTGCTGTACCCGTTGGAAATTTTGTTAATAAACATCCTTCCATTCAAATATTAGGTTTATCCTTCTTGATTCTGATTGGTTTTATGCTACTTACCGAAAGTGCTCATTTATCAGAAGCACTAATTTTTGGAAGTCATGTGACGCCAGTACCAAAAGGCTACCTTTATTTCGCAATTTCTTTTTCCCTTTTTGTTGAGCTCTTAAATATGAAAATGAAAAAAACAAAATAAAAAAATGCAGGCTAAAAATATAAAAAACGCACTTATAATAGCACTAGTAGTTGGAAGTTTATTAAACACAATCAACAGCTACGATGTAATATGGGAAGGTAATTTTACTGTCAGAAATTCAATTAAAATTATTTTGACATACATCACTCCCTTTTGTGTATCCTTATATTCATCGACATTAGCTTCAAAATCATTCGAAGAAACCTCAAAAAAAAGTACCGTTACCGAAAAGTAATTGTACTTTTTTTTTACAAATAGAATCCGAATCCAATAATGATTATGAAAAATACTATTTCTCATAGAGTAGCCGATTTTCTGAAAAATTTTCCACCATTTACTTTTTTACAACAAAAAGATATTGAAATTCTTTCTGAACAAATATCAATCATTTATAAAGAAAAAGACAGCATCGTATTTGCCGAAAACGAAGAAACACACGCCTCTTTTTACGTAGTCCATAAAGGGGCTGTAGCACTAAGACAAAGCCCTGATAAAGATATTTTGGACATGTGTGACGAAGGAGATATTTTTGGATTGAGACCCCTTATTGCCAATGAAAATTACAAAATGGAGGCCATTACTTATGAGGAAAGCATTCTTTACGCCATTCCTATTGCTATTTTCAAACCCTATGCCCAAGAAAACAGAGCTGTTGGAAATTTTTTAATAGAAAGTTTTGCTTCAAATACCTTAAATCCATATTCCAAAAGCCATCACGGAAAATTATACGGAGAAGCATCAACAACCGAAGAATTAGAAACAGATAAAAAAGTTCTGGACTTTCAGCCTATAAAGTATTCTAAAAAAATAGTTACTTGTTCTTCCGAAACTACAGCAAAATCCATTGCTGAAATCATGACTAAAAAAAATGTAGGAGCCATTCTAGTTCTGGAAAATTTACTCCCTATTGGTATTATTACTGATAAAGATTTGAGAAATAAAATTGTAACAGGTGCACATCCAATTACGTCAATTGCATCGGAAATCATGACATCGCCTGTTATCACATATCCCAAAAAAATGACCGTTGCTCAAGCCCAGATGGCCATGATGAAGAGTAACATCAGCCATATATGCCTCACAAAAGATGGTACCCCAAATTCAAAAGCAGTCGGAATTCTGTCTAAACATGACGTAATGGTTTCACTTGGAAACAATCCCGCAGTATTGATTAAAGCCATAAAAAGAGCTAAAAAACCCAAAAATATAAAACCAATACGAAACAGCATCATGCAACTGTTACAGGGATATTTAGATCAAAATATCCCAATGACATTGACATCCAAAATAATAACTGAGTTAAACGATGCTTGTATTAAGCAAGTTATTGCCATTTCATTAACCAAAATGAAAACTCCACCACCCGTAAAATTTGCTTGGCTGGCATTGGGAAGTCAAGGAAGAAGCGAACAATTATTACATACCGACCAAGATAACGCATTAGTCTATGAAGATGTTCCTGAAGCAATAGCAACAGCAACCAAAAAATATTTTTTGGAATTAGCTACTTATGTCAACAAAGGACTTTTTGATATTGGCTATGATTATTGCCCCGCAGAAATGATGGCTTCTAATCCAAAATGGTGTTTGAGTCTTAGCGAATGGCAAAATTTGGTGTACCATTGGATTACCAATCCTGGAAAAAACGAAGTTCTATTGTCTTTTATCTTTTTTGATTATAGTTTATCCTATGGCAATCGAGAACTCGTAAACAAACTGTCTGATTTTATTTTTGAAAACATAAAAGCCAATCCTGTATTTTACATTCATTTGGTTAGTGGCGCACTACAAAGCCCTTCTCCTACTGGTTTTTTCAGGCAACTTTTAGTAGAACAAAACGGAGTACATAAAGATTTTTTTGATATCAAAAGAAGGGCGTTAATGCCACTAACTGATGCTGCAAGAGTGCTCATTCTTTCTCATTCTGTAAAATCAATTAGCAATACACCAGAACGTTTCGAAAAATTAGCTGAATTAGAGCCACATAACAAAGAATTATATTTAGCCTGTTCCTATTCCTACAAAGCATTATTGAAATTCCGAACTAAACAAGGGCTTTTACACAATGATTCTGGTCAATATATTGCTTTAGAAACCCTTTCTAAATTAGAAAAAATAAAGCTAAAACGAACTTTCAAAACTATCAAAGAACTTCAAGAGCTGATTACTATCCGATTTAATGCTTCAAATATATTATAATGAAGGACTTTATAAAAAAAGGTAAAACGTTTTTATATACCCTTTGGAAACCTACCGAAAAATGGTCCGACGAAGCACTTTCTGGTACAATTGAATCAACACGCTTTGTGGTATTGGACACCGAAACAACTGGTTTTGATTATTCAAAAGACCGAATTCTTTGTATAGGTGCTATCGTATTACAAAATAATAGTATTGCAATTCCTGACAGTTTTGAAGTTTTTATTCAACAAGAACATTACAATGGAACAAGTGCCAAAATTCATGGAATTTTAAAGGATTGTGTCATTGATCGTCCTAATGAATTAGAAGCTTTACAGATGTTTTTAGCCTTTTTAGGAGACGCCATCATTATTGCACATCATACAATATTTGACCTTACAATGATTAATAAAGCGCTCGAAAGAAATGGTTTGCCATTGCTAAAAAACAAAACTTTAGACACAGCTTCCTTGTATAAAAAGACAATATTGATTTCTAATTTAATTGAACGAAAAGACACCTATACTTTGGATGAATTAGCGGATAAATTTGACATTTCAAAAAAAGACAGGCATACCGCTTTAGGTGATGCGTATATCACTGCAATTGCTTTCTTGAAAATTATAAGCAAATTAAAAGCCGAAAAAGCAATTACCTTAAAGCAATTATTCAAATAAAATTTCACTATTTCAGTGTGTAAATTCGTGAAAATTTATTCAAAAAAATAGGCTTTCAAAGCTTTAATCCAAACTCAAAGTAATCTGACCGTCATCATCAAGTTGAATGCTACTGTCGTCAATATCTGTTTCTCCCTGCACCTCTATTTCCTCTGGAATAATTTCTTCTGGAACCTCATAAGGTAATGGTGCTAATAAATTAACTTGCTTCAATTTATCGGTTGTCAACTGATTTCCAAGCGCTTTAAATCCTTTGACTGCAATAAATGCTTCTATATCTACTGTTATACTTTCTTTTTGAACGCCTTTTACTTTCGTGAAAATCAATTCTGCAACTGGTCGGTATTCTGTTGAAACGATTTCCAATTGTGAATTTGGGTTTTCCGTAATAAAACTTTCCTCTTTATTTTCAGTTTCCACCAAAAAACGTTTGATATAATACCGTTCTTTTTCACCATCAAAATAAATAGCCGAAATTGGTTTTTTAGGAATCCATTTTTCTAAAACCACCATATCTTCATCAAAATGAGTAGACAATTCGGGTGTTATTACTTTCAGTTTTCCGGATTGCGATATGATTAAAATTTTATCATTGGGTCTAAATTCACCTAATAATTCGCCTCTAGCATCGACATTCAATCGCTGTACCGTTTCATCATACCACACTTTTCTTGGTAATAAAGTAGAAATACCTTTCTCTTTCAATTCGATTTTTTTGATCGGGTATTTCGTTACTAAATTTCCTTTGGAAGCCCTTCCTTTAATTGCTAAACTGGCAAAGTCGATATCAAATTTCAGTTTTTTTACACTTCCTACCTGACGCAATATAATCGTAATTACCTCCGCTTCTCCATTTGGATTACATGAAAAATACAATACTTGAGAACCCGCAGTTTCATTGGTCAAATCATAGGCTTTATCTCGTGTAACTCCAGAAACATTGAATCGTTTGATATAAGAAGGTCCCGATTTCCCATCTCTATAAATCATATTATAAATGGTACGCTTATCACTTTTGTCAAAAATAGCAATGTGTATGATGTCTTTACCAACGAAAGTTTTAGCATCGACTTTGGTAATCATCATTTTTCCGTCGCGTAGAAAAACAATTACATCATCAATATCAGAACAATCGGTAACGTATTCGTCTTTTTTCAAACTTGTTCCTACAAATCCTTCTTCTTTATTGACGTATAATTTAGTATTTCTCAAAACTACTTTTGTAGCTTCGATATCATCAAAAATACGAAGTTCAGTTTGGCGTTCCCGTCCTTTTCCGTATTTCTCTTTCAACTTGGTAAAATAGGCAATTGCAAAATCAATTAGATGTTCTAAATGGTATTTTACTTGTTCAATATCACCTTCAAGAGCTTCAATTTTGTCCTGCGCCTTATTGCTGTCAAATTTTGAAATACGCATAATTCGAATATCCAATAATCGCAGGATATCTTCTTCTGTAACAGCACGTTTTAA
>CANEXR010000041.1 GCA_947443815.1 Flavobacteriaceae bacterium
ACATATTCCAACGACTTTATTATCTATGGTTGATGCCTCTGTAGGTGGAAAAAATGGTGTAGATTTAGGCAATCTAAAAAACCAAATTGGGGTTATTAATGTTCCTAAAATGGTACTGATAGACACTCAGTATCTTGAAACATTACCTCAAAACGAAATGCGTTCTGGTTTAGCCGAAATGTTAAAGCACGGATTGATATACGACAAAGCGTATTGGGAACAATTTTTAGATTTAAAAGCACTTGATTTTGCGGATTTTGATACTTTAATTTATCGTTCCGTTGCCATTAAAAATGAAATTGTTATTCAAGATCCTACAGAGAAAAACATTCGAAAAGCATTAAATTTTGGTCATACATTAGGGCATGCTATTGAAAGTTATTTTTTAGAGAATGAAAACAAGACTACTTTATTACACGGCGAAGCCATTGCGGTTGGAATGATTTTAGAAAGTTATATTTCTTTAGACAAAAAATTAATTAGTTCAGAGGAATATATTCAAATCAAATCTACTATAAAATCGATTTACGATGATGTTATTTTTAATGAAAATGACATTGAACCTATAATGGAATTGCTGATTCATGACAAGAAAAATGAATTTGGCACCATACAGTTTGCGCTAATTGAAAGTATCGGAAAGATAAAAATCAATCAATTGGTTGAAAATGAATTAATTCTTGCAGCCTTTCAAGATTATAAATCTTAATGTTTTTTTTAATAAAAAGGATTGCATAACGTATATATTATTTTTTACATTTGCTACAATGAAAAAAAATCAAAACAAACCCGTTTACAGTTCCAATCGAGCGCTGAACAATATGTCTTTTTTAAGGATATTGAAACGTTTCAATGGTATAAAAGGAAACTTTAGTTTTGATATTTTTCAATACCTAAAATCAGATAACGAAAAACTTCAGATTGTATATGCTAATATTAGGGTTTGAATTTTAGTTTAATTATGTATATATATTTAATCTAAAATCATGAAAACTAAATGAATACAAAATATTTCGACTTAATAAATCAAACTTATTATTTCCCTCAAGAAGAGTTTACGTTAAACAAAGATAACCTTCAGTTTCACAATATTGATTTGATGAAACTTGTAGAAAAATATGGAACTCCATTAAAATTCACCTATTTACCTCAAATTTCCAATAATATTAACAAAGCCAAAAGCTGGTTTCGTAAATCGATGGAAAAAAACAAATATGAGGCCAAATATTTCTATTGTTATTGCACAAAAAGCTCTCATTTTGAATACATTATGAATGAAGCTTTCAAAAACAACATTCATATTGAAACGTCATCTGCTTTTGACATCAACATCGTTGAAAATCTTTTAGCAAATGGGAAAATCAATAAAAGTACTTATGTAATTTGCAATGGCTTTAAAAGAGATCAATACATCGAAAACATAGCTCGGTTAGTCAATAATGGCCATAAAAACGCTATTCCAATTATTGATAACTATGAAGAATTAGATTTACTGCAGACTCAGATAAAAGGAAAATTTAAAATAGGTATTCGGATTGCTGCTGAAGAAGAGCCAAAATTTGAATTTTATACCTCTCGATTAGGAATTGGTTATAAAAATATTGTCCCATTTTACAAAAAAGAAATAAAAGAAAATAAAAAACTGGAACTTAAAATGTTGCACTTTTTTATTAATACGGGTATCAATGACAATGCCTATTATTGGAATGAATTGGTAAAATGTATCAAAGTTTATGTGGCTTTGAAAAAAGAATGCCCTTCACTAGACGGATTGAATATTGGTGGTGGATTCCCTATCAAAAATTCATTGACATTCGAATATGATTATCAATACATGATTGACGAAATTATCAATCAAATAAAAATTGCTTGTGACGAAGCCGAAGTAGATGTACCAAACATCTTTACAGAATTTGGGTCTTTTACTGTTGGTGAAAGTGGTGGCGCTATTTATCAGATTTTATATCAAAAACAACAAAACGATAGAGAAAAATGGAATATGATTGATTCGTCTTTCATCACTACATTACCAGATACTTGGGCAATAAACAAACGTTTTATCATGCTAGCCGTAAACCGTTGGAACGATACTTACGAAAGGGTTTTATTGGGCGGAATGACTTGTGATAGTGACGATTATTACAATTCTGAGCAAAATATGAATGCTATTTATTTGCCAAAATACAACAAAGAGAAACCTTTATACATTGGATTTTTCAACACTGGTGCTTACCAAGAAACAATTGGTGGTTACGGTGGATTACATCACTGCTTGATTCCACAACCAAAACACATTCTAATAGACAGGGATGAAAATGGAATTTTAGCGACCGAAGTATTCTCGGAACAACAAACTTCTGAGGATGTTCTTAAAATATTAGGTTACGACAAAAAATAATTATTTATACACCGTTAGTCAATTTAAAAATTCGTTACATTTGAAAATAAATCTTTCAATATTTCGTTTTTTAAATCTTTAAAATTAAAAAAATGAGCAAAGGACCAATCAGTCAGTTTATTGAAAAGCATTACCTGCATTTCAATTCTGCATCTTTAGTTGACGCCGCAAAGGCATACGAACAGCAATTAGCCAATGGTGCAAAAATGATGGTGAGCATGGCTGGTGCAATGAGTACTGCCGAAATTGGAAAAATTTTCGCAGAAATAATTCGACAAGACAAAGTGCAGATTATTTCTTGTACAGGCGCTAATTTAGAGGAAGATATTATGAATTTAGTAGCTCATTCACATTATGAACGAGTTCCTAATTACCGTGATTTAACGCCACAAGATGAGTGGGACTTATTAGAAAGAGGTTTAAATCGTGTAACTGACACTTGTATTCCAGAACACGAAGCATTTCGACGTTTGCAAAAACACATTTATAAAATTTGGAAAGACGCTGACGATAATGGAGAACGTTATTTTCCACATGAATTCATGTATAAAATGTTATTATCTGGTGTGCTTGAGGAATATTATGAAATAGACCTAAAAGACAGTTGGATGTATGCAGCAGCCGAGAAAAATTTACCTATTATTGTACCTGGATGGGAAGATAGCACTATGGGAAATATTTTTGCTTCTTATGTAATAAAAGGAGATTTGAAAGCTTCAACCATGAAATCAGGAATTGAGTATATGGTTTTCCTTTCAGATTGGTACCCAAAAAACAGTACTAATGGAGTAGGATTTTTCCAAATTGGTGGAGGAATTGCTGGTGATTTTCCAATATGCGTGGTTCCAATGCTGTACCAAGATATGGAAATGCATGACATTCCTTTTTGGAGTTATTTCTGCCAGATTTCAGATTCAACAACTAGTTATGGTTCCTATTCTGGAGCTGTACCAAATGAAAAAATAACTTGGGGAAAACTGGATATCAAAACCCCAAAATTCATTATCGAGTCGGACGCTACAATTGTAGCTCCTTTAATTTTCGCTTATTTATTAGATTTATAGAATAAAATTTATGAAAAGAGTAATTGTTGATTACGCCAAACTTACCAACGAAATTTTAAACCTTTTAGTGGAAAAATTTCCTGATGGTTATGATGATTCAGACATTATCCGTTTTAGAAATGCTAAAAACGAATTAATCGAAGCTGTTGAAGTACGAACTGAGGATACCATTTATTTGGTAAAAGTAAGTACAAAATTAGCCGATCGGATTGAAAATTATGATGATGACGAAATAATAGATGATGTTGTTGAGCCAATAAAAGGACTTGATCTAGACGATGATGACATCGAAGGAGATGATGAGGACGAAGATGATTCAATTGACAAACCGGATACTGACGGAGAGGACGATGAGGACGATGAATCTGATGACAAAGAACCATCTGACGAAGATGATGAGGACGAGGACGACGAAGATTAAATACCTCTTTCTAATAATAATTATAAAAGGAACTCGCTTTGGGTTCCTTTTTTTATATATTTAGTTTCACAAAATACACGCCAAAATGACAACAGAAATTCTACACGCCAAACTGAAGGAAAACTTTGGTTTTGAAAAATTCAGACCCAATCAAGAAGCCATAATAAATGGTATTCTATCAGGGCAAGACACATTAGCTATTATGCCAACTGGAGGGGGAAAATCAATTTGCTTTCAGCTTCCCGCCTTGATTTTCGAAGGAATTACCATTGTGATTTCACCTCTTATTGCCTTAATGAAAGACCAAGTTGATAGTTTAAAAGCAAATGGGATTCAGGCTTGTTTTATCAACAGTAGCCAATCAGAAGCGGAACAACAGTTTTATATTGAAAGTTTAATATCAAATCAAATAAAATTAGTTTATGTGGCCCCTGAAAGTCTATCGTATCTCGAAAATGCTTTTAACCAAATAACTGTCAGTCTCATTGCCATTGATGAAGCACATTGTATTTCGGCTTGGGGTCATGACTTTAGACCAGCTTATACTAACTTAGGCTATTTAAAAAATCGCTTCCCTTCTACTCCAATCTTAGCTTTAACTGCAACTGCTGATAAAGCTACACGTAAGGACATTAGTGACCAATTGAATTTGTCCAATCATAAAACATTTGTAGCTTCTTTTGACAGAGAAAATTTAAGCTTAGAAGTTCGTCCAGCCTTAGACAGAGTCAAACAAATTATTGATTTTATCAAAGTTAAACCCAATGAATCTGGAATTATCTATTGTTTAAGTAGAAAAACAACCGAAGAACTTGCTGAAAAATTACAAAAAATAGGAATTAATGCAAAAGCATATCATGCTGGTTTAGAAGCTAAAATCCGCTCTAAAACTCAAGATGAATTTATTAATGATGATTGCCAAGTTGTTTGTGCAACCATTGCATTTGGAATGGGGATAGATAAATCAAATGTACGCTGGGTGATTCATTATAATTTACCCAAAAATATTGAAGGTTATTACCAAGAAATTGGGCGGGCCGGGCGTGATGGATTGCCTTCAGAAACCATTTTGTTCGAAAGCTATGGAGACGTAATTCAGTTGCAAAAATTTGCATCCGAAGGTTTAAATGCCGAAGTGCAATTAGCCAAACTAGAAAGAATGAAACAATATGCCGATGCATTTAGTTGTCGCAGAAAAATTTTACTTTCATATTTTGGAGAATTGGTTCCGGAAAATTGTGGTAATTGTGACATTTGCAAAAATCCTCCCGCCTTTTTCGACGGAACTATTATTGCACAAAAAGCATTATCAGCTATTATTCGTCTAAAAGAAAGTGAACCATTAGCTGTCATTGTTGACTTTTTGCGTGGATCAAAAAATGCTTATATTTTTGAAAAAGAATATCAAAACCTTAAAACGTATGGTGTTGGCTTAGACATATCCTGGTACGATTGGAATCAATATTTAATTCAGCTAATCAATTTAGGATATTGTGAAATTGCTTTTCATCAGCAAAACAAAATTCGGTTGACTTCATTTGCTAAGAAAGTTTTATACGAGGGTGAAAAAGTACAGTTAACAACAGTTCAGAAAATTACAATTGAAAAAACAGAAATCAAAGAGCAAAAAAATAAGACTGTTGCAAATTCTCTTTTTGAAACCTTGAGAAAACTTCGTTATGAAATCTCAAAAGAGGAAGAAGTCCCTGCTTATGTCATCTTCAGCGATGCGGCTTTGCGCCAAATGGAAAATGAAAGACCAATGACCGATGAAGAAATGCTTTCTATTGATGGTGTTGGAAAAGCAAAATTAGAAAAATATGGAGATGCCTTTATAAAAAGCATCATTGCATTTCAAAAAAATAAAGTCATAAAAACAAAGAAAGAAGCAACAACCTATAAAGAAACTTTAGTTTTATACCAAAGCGGCATATCCGTTGATGAAATAGCACAACAGCGAAAATTAGGTGTTGGCACCATTATATCACATTTGGCAAAACTATATTCTGACGGAGTCGCTATTGACTTGAGTCCTTTTATTACAAAAGAGGAAGTAATCCAAATTGCAGAAGCAAAACAAAAATTAGAATCTCCAAATGCTTTAAAACCCTATTTTGACTTTTTTGAAGAAAAAATGACTTATGAAAAAATTAGATTAGCATTGGCCATTTTAGAAAAAGAAAACACTTAACCTATTTTCTAAAATATGATACATTCCTTTCCTCCTTGTGTAAATTCAAATACCAGAATATTGATTTTAGGCACTATGCCAGGAGTTGCATCTCTTCTCAAACAGGAATATTATGGCAATCCTAGAAATCATTTTTGGAAAATTATGTATACCCATTTTAAAGCTACTCAATTCTCTGAAGTTTTTGAAGATAAAATTCATTTTTTACAAGCTAATAGCATTGGATTATGGGATGTTTTAGAAAATTGTGAAAGAAAAGGAAGTTTGGATGTACATATAAAAAACCATCAAGAAAATGATTTTGAAACATTATTTCTAAAATTTCCGTTAATCAATAAAATTCTATTTAATGGAAAAGAAAGCCATAAGTATTTTTTCAAAAAACATGGACAAATAAAAGGCATCACGTATTATGTGATGCCTTCTACTAGTCCTGCTAATACGATGTCTTTTGAAGATAAATTAAAAATTTGGTCTTCTTGTTTGGAATAAGCTACAAATAACGTTCTTGAAAAACTTTTTGATGGTGTTTTTGATGCCCAATAATGATAAAACTTATAGCACGAACAGAAATTTGATTGTTTGAAGCAACCCCAATTCTTGCCAATTGCTCTTCAGAAAAACTTTTAAAAAGAAACAAGGTTGTATATCTGACAGCCGAAAACTCAGCTAACAAATCTTGAATACTTCTACTATTTGCATCCGTATTAGCCACATAATCATTCTCTTCAAAACCTGGAAGAGGTGTTTGATCATTTCTGGAAATTCGCAAAGCACGATAAGCAAAAATTCGTTCTGTATCAATAATGTGCTGAATAATATCTTTAATCGTCCATTTTCCTTCAGCATATCTATAATCGAATTTATCCAAAGGAATGTCTTGCACAAAACGAATAAAATCATGAAGACAAATTTCTAACTCTTCAATCATTTCAACATTTCCAGCTGCTTTTATGTAAGTAGCATTAAAAATGGAATATTCACTAACGGGTAATTGCTCTGTTTTCATAAGTACCTATTTTAAGCCGAATTTCTACTGGCATTAGTATTTCCAAAAAGGGAACGGGTTACGATTTTTTCGTAGATTTTTATTAATTCAACATCCGCATTTTTATCTTTATTCAATTCATTAATTTTAGTTAAAGCATATTGCTGTATTGTTAACAATGGCAATACAATACGCTCTCTTATTTGAATAGACGCTTTACCGTCAGGATAATTTTCCATCAACTCTTTGTGTCCAGCTATTTTTAACAACAATCTTTTAGTTTCTAAAAACTCATTGTAAATAATTTTCCAAAAATCTCCAAATTCAGGATCTTTACTCATATATGCTGTTAAAGGAAAAAAGGACTTAGCTAATGACATCATACTGTTTTCGAGCAATGTTTTAAAGAACAAAGAGTTGTCATACAAATTTTGAACTTTTTCCCATTGATCCGTATCTTCAAAATGCTTCAAAGCGGTTCCTACACCGAAAAAACCAGGTACATTTTGTTTCAACTGACTCCAAGAACCCACAAAAGGTATCGCTCTTAAATCAGCAAAATCCAAATGTTCAGATTTACTTCTTTTTGAAGGACGACTTCCAATATTCGTTTTAGCATAATACTTCAACGTACTCATTTGCTCTAAATATGGAATGAATTTTGGATGATTCTTAAAACTAAGATATTTATCATATCCAAGTTCCGCTAACTGATCTAAAATTTCTTTTTCAGCAAGATCTAATTTATTTTGACCTTTATTAAAAACTTGATTAGTAGCTCCCGCACTCAATAAATTCTCTAAATTATAACGACAGGAATCCAATGTTCCAAAATTTGAACTAATCGTTTGTCCTTGAACCGTAACCTGAATTTCACTATTCTCAATATTAGGACCTAATGAAGCATAAAATTTATGTGTCTTTCCTCCTCCACGCGCTGGTGGTCCACCTCTACCATCAAAGAAAATTGCTTTGATGCCATATTTTCTTGAAATTTCTGTTAATTCTTCTTTTGCTTTGTAAATACTCCAATTAGCCATTAAATAACCACCATCTTTTGTTCCATCAGAGAAGCCAAGCATAATGGTTTGCTTCATATTTCTATTTACTAAGTGCTTAGCATAAGCAGGATTAGTATACAATTTTTCCATAATGGCATGTGCATTTTGCAAATCATCAACAGATTCAAAAAGCGGAATAATATCCACCGTTGGCTCTTCCCAATCGCTTAATTTAAATAAAGCAAAAGTTTCCATTACATTCAGTGCACTTTCATTATTGCTAATAATATATCGGTTGGCACCAAATTCACCATTTTTTTGCTGAATAGATTTCACTGCTTGAATGGACTCAATTGTAGATCGCGTCATTTCATTATCAAAAACATTTGAATCTAAATTCCCTTTGACATTTGTTAAAACTTCAAATTTTTCTAATTCAGAAAGTTCAAAATAATTTTTAGGAAAAACAGTAGTGTTTGAATTTAAATAATAAGAAACAACATCATTAAAAACAGCATCGTGTATTTTACTATTTTGGCGAATATCCAAAGAGGCAAAATGAAATCCAAATAAGTTAACTTTTATCAGCAAAGCCTCTAATTCATCCAAATATAAAGATTGATGTTGTTCAACAATTATGGTTTTAATTTTGTTTAATTGTATTTTAAATTCTTCTAATGTGATGTAAATTTCTCCTTTTGAATAAAAAACAGAACGATACAGTTTTTGTTCCAGTTCAGACACCAAAACATCTACACCAGAAAAAGTTAACTTACGTTTAAGATTTCTCATTTCAATATAATAACATTTCAAGATTGAAGTTCGTAAACGCTCAGCCACCTTTAATGTAATCTCAGTAGTCACAAATGGATTCCCATCACGATCACCTCCTGGCCAAAAACCAAGTTTAATCAATTGATTTTGTATTGAAACTCCATTGAAAAGGTTTTTTTCAAGATAATGAACCATTTCACCTGCAGTTTCATAAAACACATTTTCAAGATACCAAATCAAACTTACCGCTTCATCAAAAGGATTTGGTTTTTCATTTTGTATAAAAGGTGTTTTTCCTAATTGAGCTAGTAATTGTTTGATTTCTAGTAAATTATTTTTACGAATCGCATCCGTCAAATCATTAATGATTCCAAGTACTGCACCAGGATAGAACTGAGTTGGATGAGCCGTTAATACAGTCCTTACATTGAAATTTTCTAAAAAATCAATTAACTCGTCCTGATTATTTTTTGCATCTGATTTTTCTTTGATATCACGAAGCGAACCTCTTCCTTCCATATTATTAACCGCTGGGAAAGCTGCGTCTTCAATAGCATCAAATAAAACAATTTGACGTTCGATATACTGAATAAAACGAAACATTAAATCGATTTTATCTGATTCTAAATCCGAATGTAAATACTTTTTAGTAAAAAAATCAACAATTTCCCCTGGGGTTTCTTGCTTTTTAAAACCCGTTTCACAAACATCGGTAAACAACGGCAACAAAACCCCCGTATTATCGATAGAATCAAAAGGCAAAGTGATAAACACACTGTTGTAAATATGGTATTTAGAAAGAACATCTTGATTAAAACGTTCAATTTTAGGAAGCGTGTACATAATTAATTATAGTTGGTTAATTTAGTTAATTTTTCATAAAAAAACCCCAAGCAATACTTGAGGTTATATTTTATATAGCATTCAAGAAATTACATATTTTTAAAAATAGTATGCATCAAACGCTTTTTGTCATTTATACTTTCCTCTAGAGAAATCATAGTTTCGGTTCTATAAACACCATCGATATCATCAATCATAAAAATAACATCTTTGGCATGTTTAGTATCTTTTGCTCTAATTTTGCAAAAAATATTGAATTTACCAGTTGTCACAGATGCAACTGTAACGAATGGAATTTCATTAATACGCTCCAAAACAAATTTAGTTTGTGAAGTATTATTAAGAAAAACTCCAACATAAGCAATAAATGAATATCCTAATTTGTCATAATCAAGCACCAATGACGAACCCATTATGATACCAGCATCTTCCATTTTTTTCACCCTAACATGAACAGTTCCTGCTGAAATTAATAATTTTTTTGCAATATCCGTAAAAGGAACTCTTGTGTTGTCAATCAACATATCTAAAATCTGGTGATCTACTTCATCTAAACGAAACTTACTCATAATTCTTTACTTAATATTATTAATTATTGTAACAAAGCATAAAAATATACATAAAAAACAATAAATTGACAATTAAACTAACTTTTTATCAATCCATTAACAAATTCTTTAGTACTATCTAAATAAAAATTAGCTTTTTGGTTTACTTTTGGTAAATTACCAAAATCATCGGTATATAATGCTCCTTTAGCATCATAAACAAAATGCCCAAAATAATTTTCTAAATCGCCAACTTGAATAATATAGGCATTAAAACAAATTTGACCATCAACTAATTCTTCTTTGTATTGTGATGCAAAATTGGTGATTATTTCGATACCATCATAATTTATTTTGACATTTTTATACATTAAATCATAAAAAATGGCTTTATTTTGTGAAATATTCAAATATTTATTAATTCCGTTGCTAACTATATCGTTTTCGCAAAGTAGTGTAAATCCCGAAATCAATGCCATAAAAACATATTTACGGGTTTCTTCTCTTAAATAATCATTCTGAAAATGTCCAGCCTCAAATAAAAGTGTTGGCACACCTAAGTACTGAAAAGTGTCCCCAATACAGTTTATATTAAAAGAGTCATCAAAACGACCAATCTGACCCGGTATATAATATTGTAAAACTTCATTTATTCCGGCAATTAAATTAATTGCTTTCAACCTAGATTCATTTACTTCTCTTTCTTCATTATAAGCTGGCGCAAGAAAAGACAATGTAGCAGGTTTGCCTGTATCTCCAACTCCAAAAATAGTCCTTTGATCATGTAAGTTATAACAATAATGCGGTTTGAATGTTTCAAAAGCATGTCGTAACACAATACTTTCTGGCTGGGTTAAATTTTGAGAATCTCTATTCAAATCAATCTTATTAGCGTTTTCTCTTGTATATAAAGTTGCGCCATCAGGATTTAATATTGGAATACAACAAAAAGTAAATGCGTTCAATAGCTGATTGGCAAATTCTGAATCACTATTAATAACATTTAGAAAATCAAAAAGTGCTTTTGTAGTTGTACTTTCATTTCCATGCATTTGTGACCATAGAAAAATTTTAGTTTTTCCACGACCAATTTGATATTGATAAATTGGTTTTTCGAGTACCGATTTACCAATAATTTTTAACTGATTATCCGTGTTTAATTTTAATAATAAAGGCTCAATTGACTCTAAAGTAATATAACGACCTTTTATAGACGGCTCTTTAAATTGTTTAAATAATTGTTCTAAATTCATTGCTTTAAATTTGTTTTACAAAAGTAAACATCTTTATATTTACAATTGTAAACTACTTTTGAATTTATAATTTCAATTATGTAAACATATTTTACGGGCGGATACTTTCTTTTTCTTTATTTGTAATTAACAAATGTTACTTATTATTTTTTATTAATTTAAAACGCTTATTATTATACGTTTAAATTCTTTTAATTAAACTTAATAATTAAATTAATTTTTGTATTTGAGTTAATTTACAACTGTAATTTTGGCTATTTGCTATATTTTGATTACATTTGTAAATCATATTATTTTAATTGTAATTTACAATGGTAAACACAGAAGATTTTATAAAAAGACTAGAAATTATCCTTGATTATTACAGCTTAAGTGCTTCTTCTTTCGCTGATAAAATAGGCGTTCAACGTTCTAGTTTATCCCACCTCCTTTCTGGAAGAAACAAACCTAGTTTAGATTTTATACTTAAAATTTTAGATGTATTTCCAGATGTGGATTTGTATTGGATATTAAATGGTAAAGGTGTTTTTCCAAAAAATAGTATTGAAAATGAAAATCGTATCGAGGAACAATTTAAACAAAATACACCTACTCCAATTATTAAGGAATCAATTCCGGAAAATTTATTCTCTGACATTCAAAAAAGCGTAAACACAAATTCTTCTGAAACTAAAAAAACTGATGTTTCCATTTCTTCAAAAATAAGTGCTTCTGAAGAAGTTGAAAAAATTATTGTCTTTTATAAAAACGGAACTTTTAAAAGTTATTTTCCAAATTAAAAAATCCCAATTTGGAAATTACCAAATTGGGATTTTTATGTTTTATACCTAAAACCTCATTGCTATTTGTTGGATTTAAAAAAAGCCATTTCTATAACTATTCAAATGAATATCCATTTTCGGGGATTTTACCTTTTACGCCATTATAATGCTTTTTCAAAATTGCCATGTCAATTTCAATAGCACCAGTTGGTAATATTGGATTTCCTAAATTAACTTGTTTTCTTCCAAAATCGAATGTTACTGGAACTATAGGGACATTTGCCTTCAAAGCAATATAATAAAACCCTGTTTTCAATTCATCCACTTTTTCTCTTGTTCCTTCTGGAGCTACGGCTAAACGAAATATTTCTTTTCTTTCAAAAATACTTGCAATAGCATCTACTTTATTTAATCCCCCAGATCTATCAAGTGGCTCTCCTCCCATATATTTAAAATAAAATCCAAAAGGAAATTGAAACAATTCTTTCTTACCAACCCAATTCATTTCTAATTGTGTAATTCCTCTTGTAAAAATTCCTAAATAAAAATCGTGTGCACTTGTATGTGGCATTATCATCATGACACACTTTTTTAAATTGGGATCAATAGCTCCTTTTATTTTCCAACCCATGAGCCCGAAAAAAATCCATTCGTAAATTAGTTTTTTCATTCTTTTATTATTTCGCACAAAATAAATAATAAATATCTTATTTTTGAGAAAAACCACCTTTGATGTTTAAAAAAATAATAAGCTATCTTATTCCTATAAAAATACACCAAACAAAATCCTTAGTCAGTAAATCTATTGAAGTTACTTGGGCAAATGGCGAATTGGTTTTAGATTCTGAAAACACAAATTATTCCTATGGAAGCTTGCAACGCATTTTAAAAATTGGTTTGAAAAATATTGGCTATAAAAAAATTGTAGCTATGGATCATATTTTGGTTTTGGGAGTAGCTGGTGGAAGTGTTATAAAAACCCTAATCGACGAAATTAAATACCACGGAAAAATTACTGGTGTAGAAATTGATTCTGAAATAATTAAAATTGCCAATACTTATTTTAAATTAGATGCAATTGAAAATTTTGAACTTATCAATGAAGACGCTTTTGAATTTGTTTTAAAAACAAAAGAAAAATACCATTTAATTATCATCGATATTTTTCAAGATACAACAATGCCTAATTTTTTATTTGAACCCTTTTTTATTCATCGCATCTGTTCGCTTTTAAAAAGTAATGGATTTGTATTATTCAACACTATGATTTTAGACGAAAAACAAAATCTTAGAAATAAAAAATATGTATCCGAATTTTATCAAAATCAATTCAAAATCAAAACAATACCGCGAATTGAGTTGCATAATGAATTAATAGTCATTGAAAAATTGACATAAAAAAAACCTCCAATAGCTTTAGTATTGAAGGTTCTTTGAGAAATACTGTTTTCTAGAAAAGTAATTTAGATAATATGTTTGTTGATGAAGCTGTTTTGGGAATCAAACTTAACAAACTTGTATATTGTTGCGCTTTTAATACTGTTTTCATTTTTGAAGGAAAAGCACTTTGAATTCCTGACATGGCTGATGTGTAACCTGCTTTATCTGTTGCCATAAGTGGCAAAGCAGCCTTCTTTTTATTTAATAATCCCGTTACAATTCCAGTTACTTGTGGTACTTGGTCTGGAGTTAGTTTTAATTTGGGTTGCAAAGAATTTACAATTTGTGTTGTAATTCCATTAACATCAAAAGAACTAGTTGCCGCTTTTGATGCTGTAGCTGTAGCCGAATTGACATCTTTTAAAGAAATTTGAGCATTAGAATGCATTGAGAAACCAATGGCTATTGCGAATGCGAGTACTGTTTTTTTCATTTTATACCGATTTTAAATTAATTATTTTTTAGTCCGTACTAAAATAGTAACTAATATCTTATGAAAAGAATTATTTGTGAAAAATTTACCTTTTTATACAATCATTTTTCGAGCTTTTTCTAAATCTTCTGGAGTATCAATACCAATTCCCACATGATTAGTTTCGACCATTTTGATTCGTTTTCCAAATTCTAAATAGCGCAACTGTTCTAACTTTTCGGAAGCTTCCAATGCTTTCATTGGTAAGTTATAAAAATCCAATAATGCTTGTTTTCTAAATGCAT
>CANEXR010000042.1 GCA_947443815.1 Flavobacteriaceae bacterium
AGCAGGTTGTGTTTCGTCTTGAGTTATAGTCTTACTGTATTTATTTAATTCCATTGTAATTGTGTTTGTCTGTTTTAAATTCATTCTAAAAAAAAACCTCCCAAATTGATTTGGAAGGTTTTAAATATTTTTTTAATTATATCTATACCATTCCTCCAGCAGATGTGTTTACCACACTGACATTAATAACTGAAGAAATAATAATTATGTTTTTCATTTTATATTTTAACGAGTGTAAAAGTATTAAAAATTGTACACCAATAAAAATAAAACCCAATTATAATTGCATTTCAATTAAAAATGCTTTTGATTATTGCTTATTAAACAATAGTCGATTGTCCTATATAAACGTTATCGTTATTAAAATATAACAAATCGTCTTTACTTAAAATATAGTTGGAAATAAACTCTCCTACTTCATTAGTTCCAAATTTTGAATATGGATTTAAATCCAATGTAACCACGTTTAATTCAATTGCTTTTTGTACCGCTTCATACACTTTTTGGGATTCGACATGAAGTCCAAAATGTTCTAAAAGCATTGCTGCGGATAGTATTGAAGCAATTGGATTGGCTATATTTTTACCTTTTGCTTGTGGATATGATCCGTGAATGGGCTCAAAAAGCGCATTCGAATTTCCATAAGAAGCTGAGGGTAATAATCCAATAGAACCAGTTATAACACTAGCTTCATCGGATAAAATATCACCAAATAAATTTTCAATCAAAATAACATCAAATTGTTTTGGGTTGATAATAATTTGCATTGCAGCATTATCCACAAACAAAAAATCCAATACTACTTCTGGATACTCTTTACCTATATTTCCAACTACTTTTCGCCAAAGCTTTGATGTTTCTAAAATACTAGCTTTGTCAACCAAAGTAACTTTTTTTCGTCTTTTTTGAGCTGATTTAAATGCTAAGTGAGCAATTCTAGTAATTTGTTCTTCCGTATATTCACATAAATCTGAAGCAATAGTTCCTTCGGCATTCAATTCTTTTTGACTGAAATATGACCCTCCAGATAGCTCTCTAAAAATTACAAAATCAGTTCCTTCAACAATTTTTCTTTTCAATGGAGATAAGTCCAATAAATCATTATAGGGTTTTATAGGCCTTATATTTGCATGTAAACCTAAGGCCTGTCTTAATCTCAATAATCCGTGAACAGGGCGCAATTTAGCGTCAGGATTACTATCATACTTTGGGTCACCAACAGCTCCAAACAAAACCGCATCTGTATTCAAACAAAGATTCAAAGTTTGCTCTGGCAAAGGATTTCCCGTTTTATCAATCCCAATGGCACCAATTAGTGCATCTTCAAAAACAAATTCATGGTCATAAACTACACCTACTGCATACAAAGCTTTTTTTGCTTGTAAAATCACCTCGGGGCCTATTCCATCTCCTGATAATACTGCTATTTTTAAGTTCATATTTTTGGTTGTTGTTATTGAGTACTCTTTTTATTTTATTCGTTAAGCGTTAGCTAAACATTTACAAGCTTCAATAATTTGGTGAATGTCTTCGTCCAGCACTTCTTTTTTGATATCTGCAAATTTCAAAAATTCAACATACACGATATCCAATTGCACTTTTGTCAACTCATAACCTACTTTTTTTGCTCTATATGCTAATGCTGCTCTACCACTTCTTGCTGTAAGAATAATAGAGGATTCATTAACTCCTACATCTAAAGGATCCATGATTTCATAAGTAGCACGATTTTTAATCACACCATCCTGATGAATTCCTGAACTGTGTGCAAAAGCATTTGCTCCAACAATTGCTTTGTTAGGCTGTACCATCATTCCCATACTTTCGGATACTAGGCGACTCATTTCATTCAATTGTCTGCTATCAATATCGGTGTATAAATTCAAATAGGGATGTTGTTTAAAAATCATCACTACTTCTTCAAGGGCTGTGTTTCCAGCTCTTTCGCCAATACCATTAATAGTACATTCTATTTGTCTTGCTCCATTTACAGCTCCTGCAATAGAGTTTGCAGTAGCCATTCCTAAATCATTGTGGCAGTGGCAAGACAAAATTACGTTTTCAATACCCTTAACATTTTCTCTTAAGTATTTTATTTTGGCACCATATTCTTCTGGCAGACAATATCCCGTAGTATCAGGTATGTTAAGTACTGTTGCCCCTGATTTTATAACCTCTTCGCAAACTTTTGCTAAAAATTCATTATCTGTTCTTCCAGCATCTTCTGCATAAAACTCTACATCTTCTACATAGGATTTAGCGTGCGAAACAGCGAATTTTGCTCTTGCAATAATATCTTCTCTTGTAGTCTGTAATTTGTGTATTATATGGGAATCGGAAGTTCCTATTCCAGTGTGAATTCTTGGCTTTTTGGCATGTTTTAAAGCTTGAGCGGCAACATCGATGTCATTTTTTACGGCTCTTGTAAGTCCACAAACGGTGGCACTTTTAACAATTTTACATATTTCAGAAACAGATAAAAAATCACCTGGACTAGAAACAGGAAAACCAGCTTCTATAATATCAACACCCATTTCGTCTAAGCGATTTGCTATAATCAACTTTTGTTTAGTGTCTAATTTACATCCTGGAACCTGTTCGCCATCTCTTAAAGTGGTATCAAAAATTTGAACTTTCTCTCTATTCATTTTCATTTATTTAATGTAATTTCACATCTTAATAACAAAAATAGATTTCAATACTTTATTATAAAAATCATTTTAATAGAATATACTGCTTATAAAAGCATTTAAAACTTTATAAACAATTGATTATCAATATTTTACATTACTTTATTTTACAATGGCTAACCATCAAAAAGATTTCTTATTTGTATTAATTAAATCCCTTTCAAAGTCTGAAAAAAGACAATTTAAGATTTTTGCAAGCCGACTTGAGACTAGTTCAAATACAAAATTTATCGAGTTATTCAATATTTTAGACAAATCCGAAGTCTATGATGAAAAACTTATCTTGAAAAGTGGTATTATTAAAAAAGTACAATTATCGAATTTAAAATCGTATTTGTACAAACAAATTCTTGTTAGTATTCGACTCAATATTCCAAGTCAAAACATCCGATACCAATTACGAGAACAGATTGATTTTGCTGCAATTCTTTATAACAAAGGGCTTTACAAACAAAGCCTTAAAATTTTAGATAAAACAAAATTATTGGCATTGGAAAATGATGAAAAACTGATGGCGTATGAAATTGTTGAATTCGAAAAATTAATTGAATCACAATACATTACCCGCAGTATTCAAGGACGTGCTGATGAATTGGTGATTCAAGCCAAGGAATTAAACTATCGCAATACCATTTCTAGTAAATTATCGAATTTATCCTTGCAGTTATATGGTATTATGCTAAAAACGGGCTATGTAAAAAGTGACGAAGAATATAAATATATTGATACTTATTTCAACAAACATATTTCTAAATTTGATGAGAAAAAATTTGGTTTCAGAGAGAAATATTGGTTTTACAATGCTAATTTATGGAGAAGTTTTTTGGTTCAAGATTTTTTGTCCTGTTATAAATATGCAAACAAATGGGTGACTCTTTTTTATGACAACCCCAATATGATTTATTTGAATCCTGTTTTTTTTCTGAAAGGAAACCATTATTTATTGGAATCTTTATACATGTTAAAATACAAATCAAAATTCAAAAAATACCTATTACTACTGGAGGAAACCATAAGTGATACCCGTTTTCCTGTAAACGACAATATAGCTTGTTTGTCATTTCTATACCTTTATAATAATAAGTTAAATTACCACATTCTGGAAGGTACTTTTGCAGAGAGCGAATACTTGATTCCTGAAATTTTAGAAAAATTAAAAATTCACAGTGAGCATCTTGACGAGCATCACGAAATGTTGTTTTACTATAAAATTGCGTCTATCTATTTTGGTAACGAAAAATATACAGAATCGATTTCCTATTTAGAAAAGATTATAAACAACAAAAACCTAACTATGAGGGAAGATTTAATGTGTTTTGCACGTATTCTTTGTCTTATAGCGCATTATGAACTCGGAAAAGATTACTATTTAGAAAACCAATTAAAAAATACTTACAAATTTTTGATTAAGATGAATGATTTGCATGAAGTTCAAAAAGAAATCATCAAATTCATGAAAAACTTGAATTCAATTTATCCTAGCGATATCAAAAAGGAGTTTATTAAAATGAGAGCGCGTTTTATCGAATTAGAAAAAAATACCTATGAAAAAAGAGCTTTCCTTTATTTAGATATCATTTCTTGGTTGGAAAGCAAAATAGAAAATCGTAAAATTAGCGACATTATAAAAGAAAAAGCAAAATGGAGTAATCGATAGTTCTTTAGTTAGAATTCTTTTCTACCTCTCAGAATATCTTCAAAAGTACCGCATTTTACAAATTCATTTTCTCCATCAATGAGCATTGGCAAATAGATAAACTCGACTTCGGACAAATCTTCTTTTAAATAAAAAGTCATATCCGCCAAATTATAAAACCATTCGGTATCAAACTGAATTTTATGAATTGAAGCTTCTTTGATGAGTAGTTTCTCTCTTAAAGGTTTCATGGATGTAGTGCCCATTTTTGAATATTATTTCTCTTCAAATTTAAAAGAACAAAAAATAATTGCCAAATTAGAATAGCATAAATTCAAAACTTTATAAATCTTATTTTATAATTCAAAATTGGCTTCTTAATTTAAGAAAGCCATTTTCGTTGTTTATAAATTACATTATCGCAACAACGAGAAATGCGATTTGAATACTTTAGTTGTTGACAACTCTGAATATTCTACTGTAAACCAATAATCAGTTGCTGGCATTATTTGTCCCCTATAAGTTCCATCCCAGCCTTCTTCAACTGAACTGATTTGTTTAATTAATTTTCCATAACGATCAAAAATATAAATTTTAGCAAATGGTTGATCACTTAATCCAATAAGATTCCAGTTATCATTATACCCATGAAACTCATCTAAATACCATTTAAAAGTATAATTAGAATTACTCAAACCTGTATTTAAAACATACGTTTTAAGAACATTATTTGTTGTTTGATCTAAACATATCGAAATCTCTTTTAATTTTGGCTCGGCTAAAACATTTACAGAAAGACTTTGACTTATAGCGCAAGGAAACAACAAAGTCGCTGGAGTAAAAACATAAGAGCCGCTGTTCAAATTATCTAGAATTGCAGGTGACCAAGATCCAACAATTCCATTTGGTGCTGTTGTATCTAAAATCGGTGCTATTCCATAAAACAACTATTAAAAATGTCAACATCGAAAGTTTATTAGAATTTTGCATTTTATTCTTTTAAGTTATCAATAAAACAAACTCCATTTACTAGACTAATATTTGAGTAGTGCTAATAAGGCTTCTTCAAATCTTCCTTTCGGTAAATATTGATCTTCCAAGGCTTTTGTGAATGGAATTGGCGAATCTAAACTAGCTACTCGTTTTACGGGTGCATCTAAGTATTCAAAGCAATTTTCCATAATAAGTGCCGAAATATCGCTAGCAATACCTCCAAACATACTGTCTTCTTGATAAATTATTACTCGACCTGTTTTTTTTACCGAGGCAAAAATTGCTTCTGTATCCAAAGGTTGCAAAGTTCTTAAATCCAATAAATCAGCAACAATTTCAGGATTTTTACCCAAGGTATCCAAAGCCCAATGTACGGCTGCTCCAAATGAAATGATAGTAACTTGATTTCCTTCTTTCAATAAAGCAGATTTGCCTAGTGGAATCGTGTAATAATCCTTAGGAACTTCTTGGTACACACTTCGGTATAATTGTTTATGTTCAAAAAACAATACAGGATTTGGATCATTGATAGCGGTATTCAATAAGCCTTTGGCATCATACGGAAAAGCTGGATAAACTACTTTTAAACCCGGGGTTTTGGTAAACCATGCTTCATTGGTTTGAGAGTGAAACGGACCTGCTTGTGTCCCGCCACCACATGGCATGCGGACCACTACATCTGCTTTTTCTAACCAACGGTAATGCGATTTTGCTAACAAATTTACTATTGGATTAAATCCCGTTGAAACAAAATCTGCAAACTGCATTTCGACAATTGCTTTATGATTGTTAATAGACAATCCCATAGCAGCAGCAACAATAGCGCTTTCGCAAATGGGTGTATTACGAACCCTTTCTTTACCAAATTGCGCTACAAAACCATCCGTAATTTTGAATGCACCTCCATATTCAGCAATATCTTGTCCCATGATTACTAAATTTTCATGTCGTTCCATCGATTGCCTTAAACTAGTGGAAATAGCATCTACATATCGAATGTTTTCGGTTTCAACATTAGGCTTAATCCACTCAAATACATAAGGTTTATATACATCATTTAATTCCTCATCATAAGTAGCTTCTATTTCGGGTTCTGCATTGGCAACAGCCAAACTATCCTCAATATCTTTTTTAATTTCAGCACGAAAAGCTAAATCAACTTCCTTAGAAAGGATTTTATTTTCTATTAAATACTTCTTGTAATTTTCTACGGGGTCTTTTATAGCCCACATATCCATTAAATCTTGAGGAACATATTTAGTACCACTCGCCTCTTCATGACCTCGCATTCTAAAGGTTTTGAACTCCAATAATACAGGACGAGGATTTATTTGCATTGATGCTTTTAATTCCGACAATAAATTATAGACTTCAAGAATGTTATTTCCGTCAATAATATGGCTTTCCATTCCATAACCAATTCCTTTATCGGCTAAATTCTCACAGCGGTATTGTTCATTTGTTGGTGTTGAAAGTCCATATCCATTATTCTCAATAACAAACATAACTGGTAATTCCCATACCGAAGCGATATTTAATGCTTCATGAAAGTCGCCTTCACTTGTGGCTCCCTCACCTGTAAAAACCGCTGTAATTTTGCCGTTTTTTTGGATTTTATTAGCCAAAGCAATACCATCTGCAACACCCAATTGTGGTCCCAAATGCGAAATCATTCCTATAATTTTATATTGCTGTGTACCAAAGTGAAAGCTGCGATCGCGTCCTTTAGTAAAACCATTGGCTTTGCCTTGCCATTGTGAAAACAAACGATATAAGGGAATATTTCTACCGGTAAAAACACCAAGATTTCTGTGCATCGGTAAAATGTACTCGTCCCCATCCAAAACTGCTGTTACACCAACAGAAATGGCTTCTTGACCAATTCCTGAAAACCATTTAGAAACTTTACCTTGACGAATAAGAATCAACATTTTTTCTTCTATCAATCTTGGTTTAAGAATGCTTTTATATAAAGCTAATAATTGATCGTTACTAAGGTTTTTTCTATCAAAGTTCATTTTTTCTATTTTATAAGATGGTTCAAAGATAAAAAAATATAACAGTTTTGTTGTTTTTTGTTATATTTTTTTATGTCGGTTGAAAATTTAAAAAACTTGAATTAAAAATATTCTTTACATTTGTAGTAGAAGTTTAAAAGGCTTCGAATTTATAAAAAATCCTAAACTATGCAAAACATTCCTAGTGTTGACTTGCGTGATTTCCTTTCGGATGAACCGAAACGTAAACAAAAATTTGTAAATGAAATCGGAAGTGCTTTTGAAGATATTGGCTTCGTGGCGCTCAAAGGGCATTTTTTAAATGACCAATTAGTAGCAGAATTATATGGCGAGATTCGTTCTTTTTTTGCTTTGCCATTAGCAACAAAACGCAGTTATGAAATTCCAGGTATTGGCGGACAAAGAGGCTATGTTTCCTTTGGTACCGAGCATGCTAAGGGCCGAAAAGAAGGCGATTTAAAAGAGTTTTGGCATTTTGGTCAATACGTTAGTGAAGATTCAAAATACGCAGCTGAATATCCTGAAAATGTAACCGTTAAAGAACTTCCAAAGTTTAATAATACAGGAAAAGAAGCCTATCAAATGCTTGAGAAAACAGGCGTATATGTATTAAGAGCTTTAGCATTACATTTAGGATTAGACGAATTTTATTTTGATGCTTACGCCAAAGAAGGAAACTCAATTCTTAGACCCATTCATTATCCACCCATTACTTCCGAGCCTGCAAATGCCATTCGTGCCGCTGCACACGGTGATATTAACTTAATCACTTTATTAATGGGAGCACAAGGAAAAGGACTTCAAGTGCAAAACCATAATGGAGATTGGATTGATGCCATAGCCGAAAATGATGAATTGGTAATTAATGTCGGGGATATGTTATCCCGCCATACAAATAATAAATTGAAATCAACCATCCACCAAGTTGTGAATCCTCCCCGAGAATTATGGGGTACCTCTCGGTATTCGATTCCGTTTTTTATGCATCCCGTTAGTGATATGAAATTGGATTGTCTAGAAAACTGTATTGATGCCGATAACCCTAAAAAATTCGATGACATTACTGCAGGCGATTATTTATATGAACGTTTAGTTGATTTGGGTTTAATAAAAAAAGGATAGTATAAATACAACCAGCACACAATTAAAAAAATGGATTTACTTGACCAATTAAAAAACCTTTTTCCAGATCACGAAATCGCTCCTGAGGAAGCAATGGAGGCGATTCCCCACGAATTATACGTTCAAAAAGAGCCTATGATTTGCAAATTCGAAAAACGAAAAGGAAAACCAACCACGATAATTGAAGGGTACGAAGGTAGTGACGAAGATTTCAAAATTTTAGCCAAAGAAATCAAAACAAAACTAAGCGTAGGTGGCAGTTTTAAAGACGATGCTATTATTATACAAGGCGATTATCGAGACAAAATTATGGCCATTTTAAAAGAAAAAGGCTTCAAGGTAAAACGTGTGGGTGGGTAGAAAAAGTATTCAGTTGAGCAACTTTAGACCTTAAAATTGAAAGAGAAAACAATGATACAAGCATCAGAATTAATATTAAATCCAGATGGTAGTGTCTATCATTTGAATTTAAAACCTGAACACATTGCGCATGACATTATCTTTGTAGGAGATCAAAATCGGGTAGAAAAAATAACTACCCTTTTTGATTGTATTGAATTTTCAACACAAAAAAGAGAATTTAAAACCCAAACCGGAATATACAAAGGCAAACGAATCACCGTAATATCTACTGGAATTGGTCCAGATAATATTGATATTGTCATGAATGAGCTAGACGCTTTAGTGAATATCGATTTAAAAACACGCCAACCAAAAGAGGTTCTAACGTCATTAAACATTATTCGTATCGGAACTTCGGGTTCTTTACACGCTGATATTCCAGTGGATAGTTTTGTAATGTCAAAGCTAGGATTGGGATTAGATAACATGCTCCGCTCCTATTTAATTGACGAAGTTTCGAATACTGAAATCGAAGATGCTTTTGTAAAACACACCAACTGGGACATTAAAAAAGGAAAACCATACGCGATTGCGTGTTCCAAAAAACTAGAAAAAATAATAGCGAGCGACAAAATGCACAAAGGAATTACGGCAACTGCTGGAGGTTTTTATGGTCCTCAAGGACGAATTTTACGTTTGAATATTCAAGATGAAAAATTGAATTCTAAAATGGATAATTTCCTGTTTCAAGGCAACAGAATTACCAATCTCGAAATGGAAACAGCAGCTATATATGGGCTTTCCGCTCTTTTAGGACATCATGCTTTGTCTTTGAATGCCATTATTGCCAATCGTGCTAGCGGAACTTTTAGCGAAGATCCCTATAAAGCGGTTGATGAATTGATTTTGTATACTTTAAATAAACTCTCAAATAGTATCTAAATGCAACATGCAATTTTAAAATTTGAGCAATTGCTTACCGAAAATGCCATTTATTTCCCAACTATTGACAATACAATTTTGGAAACAAAAAAACCTGCCAAATGGTCTAAAAAAGAAATTTTAGGGCATCTAGTTGATTCGGCAATTCATAATTTAGTTCGTTTTACAGAAATAAATTACCTCGAAAAGCCTTATCACCACAGACCTTATAATCAAAATGATTTGGTTAGCTTGAATCAATATCAAACAATAGATACCAACGAATTAATACAGCTTTGGCTTTCATTAAACAAACAAATCATTAGAATTTTCAAAAGTATTGATCATAAAGCACTCGATTATCAAATCACCCTGAATGATCAATCTGTTATTGATTTAAAATTTCTAATGACTGATTATGTTGAACATTTAGAACATCACATCAATCAAATTAAAGCTTAAACATGGTTTTAAGAATCGCAAGACATACCAACAATATAGATAAAATAGAAGATTTCTATGTAACTATTTTGGGTTTTGAACGCCTCGGAGGTTTTCAAAACCATAACAATTATGATGGTGTTTTTATTGGAAAACCAAAACTAGATTGGCATTTTGAATTTACAAAGTCAAGTGAAAAAGCAAATCATCATTTTGACGAAGATGATATTTTAGTGCTTTATCCCGAAACTATTTTAGAATATAACAGACTAATAAATAATATTTTAGAAAACAATATTTCAATTATAACTTCAAAAAATCCTTATTGGAATGAAAATGGCAAAATGTTTCTTGATCCTGATGGATTTCGAATTATTGTGTCTGATATAAAAATAACGGATTGACAATTATTAATTATCAATTTCCAAAAAACGCTATAAAACTTTAAACCAAAAATATATAGTATTTAAAACTACCTTTGCTTTTAGAACAAAACAATAATGAAAATAATACTCACAGGTGCAACAGGAGTTTTAGGCTCTCATATAATGTATGAAATTTTAGAACTTTTTATACAGAACAAAATAGACGGAAAATTATTTCTTATTGCCAGAAATAAAGGAAAAAATTCCGCTTTAGACCGAATAAATGAACTTTTATCTAGCACTTATACCCCACAAATTCTTAAAGACAAAGGACTTGAAAAATTACATCCCTATTTAGAAATAATAGATTCCGATTTAGCAAACATCAATACTGATTTTTCAAAAAAAATTAATGATTCCTATTTTATTCATTCCGCAGGATACGTCAATTTATCCATTGATGCCGACCAAAAACAACGAATTTTTGATGAAAATGCCAAAATAACAAAGTCTCTTTTTAATGCATTTCATCCTTTTATAAAAAAATTCATTTATATCGGAACTGCTTTTTCATCCGGAATCCGAAAAGGATTAATCGACAATGATTTTCATAGTTTAGGATTCAAACCCCAACATCGTAATGCGTATGAAGACGCTAAATTTCATTCCGAAAATTTCATAGCCCAAGAGTGTAAAAAAATTGGTTTGCCCTTTCAAATTTTGCGCCCTAGCGTTATTGGTGGCAAAATGTTAGGTACCGAAAACCAATATTTCATACCAAAATACATGGTTTTTTACTTACTCGCAAAATTCTTTCATTTTACTTCCCAACGAAAAGGTGCGCAAGAAAATGTTCGTTTTATAGTCAATGAAGATACCGGACTGAACATAATTCCAGTGGATTATGTAGCAAAAGTGATTGTAAATACCTTCGAAAGAGCTGATATCCAACAACTGAATATTGTAAACAATAAAAGCTTCAATATGATAAAAGGATTGCAATTGATTATGAAAGAAGTGGGCTACACCAATTTTACTTTAATCCAAAATTCATTAGACTTTACCTATAAAAACACCATCGAAAAATTGTATTATGAAAGTATTGGTAAACATTTAAACCCTTATTTTACAACTGCTGCCAATGAATACGATACTACTTTATTAAACTCAATCCTCGAAATACCAAAACTAGATCAAGAAGCGTTTACTAATATGATTCGTTATGGAAAACTTAATAATTTCAAAGACATTAATGTGTAATTTTAGGAGCTATTTCCTGCTCTACACTATATCTTTTGTGCTCAAAAAAGAGCACAAAAGGATGCCGTTTCGATCAGGGCTAAATTCGTAGAAACCACTCTATTTTTTGCAAATACCATGAACCTTATTCTAGAAACACAACGCTTACTTTTAAGAGAAATCCTTCCATCAGATGCAGAAGCACTTTTTGAAATGGAAACAAATCCCAATGTACACAAATACCTTTGGAACAAACCACTAACACAAATCAGCGAAGTTCACAACTATATTGAGTTTGTCAGAAAACAATACCGAGATCATAACATTGGACGATTTGCCATGATTTTGAAAGAAACCAATACATTAATCGGATGGGCAGGTATAAAATACAATACGGAAACCGTAAATAATAAAATACATTTTTACGACATTGGATACCGATTAAACGAGCAATATTGGGGAAAAGGATATGCTAGCGAAGCTACTTACGCTTGGCTAGACTATGGTTTTAATATTATGAAAATCAAAATTATGGATGCTGCAGCACAGGCAGAAAACGTGGCATCTAACAAAATATTACAAAAAATAGGAATGCTACAAACCGAACAATACCTAGAGGAAGGTGTTGCTTGGAATTGGTACGAATTAAAAAATCCTAATCTAAAATGAAAACAATAAAAATTGTAGGTGTGCCTGAGCATTTTAATCTGCCTTGGCATTTAGCCATCGAAAGTGGCGATTTCAAAAAAGAAAATATTGATGTGCAATGGACCGATATTCCTGAAGGAACTGGCAAAATGTGTCAAATGCTTCGAGAGAAACAAACCGATATTGCCGTAATCCTAACCGAAGGAATTGTAAAGGATATTGTTGCTGGAAATCCGAGTAAAATTGTGCAAATTTATGTTGCGACTCCTTTAATTTGGGGAATTCATGTGGGAGCAAAATCCAATTACAAAACCCTCTCTGATTTAAAAAATTCCAAAGCTGCAATTTCAAGATTGGGTTCTGGTTCCCAATTAATGGCGTATGTAAATGCGAATAACCAAGGTTGGAAAACTGATGATTTACAATTTGAAATCGTAAATACCATCGACGGCGCTGTCAAAGCATTGACGAATGGCACCGCTGATTATTTTATGTGGGAACGTTTTATGACAAAACCACTAGTAGATCAAGGCGTTTTCAGACGAATTGCAGATTGTCCAACGCCTTGGCCCTGTTTTGTAATTGCCGTTAGCAACGAAATTCTGGAAAATGAGCCAGAAACAATTGCTAAAATTCTCGAAATCATCAATAAAAAAACTATTCTATTTAAAGAAATTCCTAATATCGACATCCGTTTATCCGATACTTTTCATCAAAAAAAAGAAGATATTCAGGAATGGTTGTCCTTAACCGAGTGGTCCCAAAAAAATTTAGACGAAAATATGTTAAACAAAGTTCAAAATCAATTATTTGAACTGGGTATTATTGATAAAAAAAGTACTTTTGTTGAAATAGTAAAAGCAATATAACATACTGCTTTTTGATAATATGATACAAAACAATAAAATTAATTTTCAAAAGATAAGAACAAAGCTTCAGGTAAAAAAACCTTGGGATCATGTTATTATTTTTTTTCTCAACTTATTAATTACTTTTCCAGTTTTTATCATTGCACATCAAAATTTTGTAAACCCAGATTGGCCTTTTAATAGCGATCGTATTCTTCTTTTTGTATCTATATTAATAGCAATTCAATTGTTTTTAAATGCCCTAAGAACTATTATTATAATATGTATTTCATTGTATTTTATAGTCTTATTTTATGGAACTGTGATAGGAAATTATGGTTTTAGCAGTGTTTTTGAAGATTATAATTCAATGGTATATTCCATGTCTGATAATCCGTATCCACAGGACATAATTATAGCAAAACTACTGCCGTTTCCCAATAAAACAAAAATTCTGAATGCTATAGAATATGAAAACCCAAAGGTTCGAAACTTTGCAATTATGGCAACTACCAAGCATTTTAAAGACCTTAAAGGATATTTTGATTATAGAACTATCATTCAGTGTTTTGCTGTTTTTAAAGAAATTAATCACCGTTGGAATTATGTAAGTGACCCCAAAGAAGGCGATTATATAGCAACTGCTAGTGAGTCATTACTTTATTTTTCTGGAGATTGTGATGATCACTCCATTTTAATGGCTGCTTCAGTAAGAGCAATTGGAGGAACACCGAGACTTATTCATACCAAGGGACATATTTATCCTGAAATCTTAATTGGTAATCGAACCGATTTAGAAAAAATAAATTACTTGATAAAAAACGTGCTTTTTGTTAACGAAAGTCATAAAAAACAACTGCATTATCACATTGATGAACGAGATCAAGTTTGGCTCAATTTAGATTATACGGCGACCTATCCAGGAGGTCCATTTTTATCTGAAGAAATTTTAGGAGCATTAACTTTAAATTAGAGTTTTCGCTAAATATAAGTACAAAAAAAGCCTCAGATTTCTCTGAAGCTTTGTTTGGTGGGCGATGAGGGGTTCGAACCCCCGACCCCCTCGGTGTAAACGAGGTGCTCTGAACCAGCTGAG
>CANEXR010000043.1 GCA_947443815.1 Flavobacteriaceae bacterium
AACACAGGTTGTCAGTGGCGTAATTTAGATAGTAAATATCCACCTTGGCAAACCGTATTTTATCATTTTACGCAATTTAAACTACGTGGAATTTGGGAAGAATTACTAGATGCTCTAGTAGTTTTTGAGAGAAAACGCCAAGATAGAGAAGCAACACCTAGTTTGCTAGCAATTGATAGTTAACCTGTTAAAACTGTTCAATTCGTGAGCGAAGAAACAGGGATTGATGATGATAAAAAAATTAATGGTAGAATGCGAACTATTTTAGTAGACAAACTAGGATTACCCATGGCAATCAAAGTTACAGGGGCAATATTTCGGATAATCAAAGTGTTATTTTTGTTATTGATTTATTAAAAAGTAAAGTCTCTAGGTTGAAAAAAATAGCAGCAGACAATGGGTACAAAAATGTATCTATAAGCTTACTTATAAATGGGAAGTTGAAATAGTAAAAAGACCCGCTGTCAGGTAGAAAGAAGCTTTGGGTGGCTCAATTTTAGACGCAGATTATTCCAAGAAGTCGAAAAAGCGATAGTTTATGCCGAAGTAATGTTGAAAATTGATTTTAAATCATTTATTATCAATAAAATATGATTTAAAAACATACTCTTATTAAAATTTAGATAAATGCTCAAAATTTTTAACAAGAGATTTTTTTCTGTTTTTTAGTAGTACATCCAAAAAATATTATTTTAAGTTTGATTTATTCGAATGTAATATTTCCTGCTAATTCCTTCAATGCAATTTCAGATAATTTCGCCTCAAATTGAGCATTACTATAACGTACTTTTGCGTTTACAAAATTCAATTGTGCCGCTCTGAATTCTAGGGTAGTAATTGTTCCTATTCTAAATTTATCCAAAGTAATTGATAAATTTTGTTTGGCAATCGCTTCGTTTTTTTCTTCCAAATCAATTAATTCAAGATTGGTTTGATAGGTTTGAAATGAGATGGCTAATTGAGAATGCAAAGTTAAGTTTTGTTGTTCAATAGCTATTTTTGAATTTTCTATCTCAATTTTTGCGATTTTTTCATTTCTCTTTTGAGAAAATCCATCAAAAACATTCAATGATGCACTAAAACCATAATTAAATCCTTTGGCTGTAGAATGTGTTGCAAAACCTAAACTTGCCTCTGTTTCCGATAAATTATAACCCGTATTTACATTTACTGTAGGATACCGATCCCCTTTTATTTGTTTGAGTTGCAATTCTGAAATTTTTTGAGATATAATCAAGGATTGCAATTGTGGATTTTGTTTTAAAGCCAAATCAGTTAATTGGGCTAGCGATAATTTAGTATCTACAATTATTGTATTAATTACTTTAAAATCAATTTTGGAGTCACGTGCTAGGATTTGATTCAAAGCAATTTTAGTATTTACATAGGATTCTTTTTGTCTCAACAAATTAACTTTATCGGTATTCAAATCAACTTGAGCATTCAACACTTCTAATTTTGAGGCTTTCCCAATAGTAAATCTATTTTGTGCCAAATCCAATCGTTGTTTAGAAATTATAATAGTACTATCAATTGCGCTTAATTGTTGTTGTTGCTGCACCAAATCATAATAAGTATTCATTACTTCTCCAATTTTAGTCAAGATGGTATTTTTTAATTGGGTTTCTCCGAATTTTTGCAATTCTTTTAACTGATCGTATTTAGCAAACATTTTCATTCCATCAAAAATAGTCCAATCTAAACCCACCCCATAATTTAAGCTATTATTTTTTGCATTTTTCAAAGAATTCGTAACACCAGAAGCAAGCGTTTGCGTTGTGTTTTGAATTCGATTATTATCCACAATTGTTGCCTTTACTGTGGGAAGCATTCCTGCATTTCCCTGCGCTACGTTTGTTTTATCAATATCTAAATTATTAGAAGCAATTTTAATTTCATAATTATTTTGCAATGCTGTGCTAAGAGCATCTTCAATAGTTAATATATCTTGTGCATTAGCATTTATAATACAAAAGAATATTAAAATTAAATATCGAAATCTTATTTTATTGTGTATCATGTTCTTATCTTTTTGTCACGAATTGATTTTTGAAAAGGGATTATATTCTCCTGAATAAAAATCCATTTATTTTTACTTTTGGGTATTAATTTATAAATTAAAATCAGCGATTAACAACTAATGGCTTTCTTTTTCATATTCTTCAATATGATCAAATTCTGGATAATGTTTTCTTGCCTTTGACCACATTAAATACATGGAAGGAATCACAAATAAGGTTAAAACCAAAGAGAAAATAGTTCCGCCAACAATTACAACTCCCATTCCAATTCTACTGCTTGAGGCAGCTCCAAGTGACAATGCAATGGGTAATGCCCCTAATGAAATGGCTAAACTTGTCATTAAAATAGGTCTAAGACGTGCTTCTGAAGCTTCTAAAATAGCTTCCATTTTTGATTTGCCTTGTTCTCGAAGTTGATTGGCAAATTCAACGATTAGGATTCCGTTTTTGGTTACTAATCCAATTAGCATTACAGTTCCAATCTGACTAAAAATATTCCAAGTTTGATTGAATAACCACAAGGAAAATAAAGCACCAGCAACTGCCATTGGTACCGTTAAAATAATAATAAACGGATCAATAAAACTTTCAAATTGTGCCGCTAGAATTAAGAATATTAATAACAAAGCCAATCCAAAAGCAAAAGTAGTATTGGAACTACTCTCCACAAAATCGCGGGATTCTCCTCCTAAATCAGTAGTAAAAGAATCATCTAAAACTTTCGCTTTTATTTCATTCATAGCATCAATTCCATCACTAATACTTTTACCAGGAGCAAGACCAGCCGCTACAGTTGCCGCCATATAGCGGTTATTATGATACAATTGAGGGGGATTGCTTTTTTCTTCAATACTTACAACATTGTCCATTTGAATTAAGTCTCCTTTGTTATTTTTGACATACATTGATGTTAAATCTAAAGGTTTTGAACGGTCTTTTTGATCAAATTGACCAATCACCTGATACTGTTTTCCGTTTCTCATAAAATAACCAAAACGTTGACCACTCAAAGAAAGTTGCAATGTCTGAGCAATATCAATCACCGAAATACCTAAACTTTCCGCTTTTTCACGATTGATGCTGACATTTACTTCAGGTTTGTTGAATTTTAAATTCACATCACTAACTGCAAAAGTGGGGTTGTTAGCAACTTCATCCATAAATAATGGAATTTTTTCTTCTAGTTTTTTGAAATTTGTAGCTTGAATAATATACTGTATTGGTAAACCTCCACGTCTATTAACAGCAATTGTTGGTTGCTCAATAACCGATGTTTTTGCATCAGGATATTGTTTGGTCCATTGCGTTAGTTTTTGGGCAATTTCTTTCTGGGATTCTTTTCTTTCATTGGGTTGTACCAAAGAAACTCGAATAAAACCACTATTTACAGATGAAGAGCCAAAACCAGGAGAAGTAATTACTAAACTTACTTTTTTTCCAGCAACAGAATCATCTACTAATTTTGAAATTTCTTGCATAAATCGGTCGGTATATTCATAAGAAGAGCCTTCTGGTGTAGCCATACGCATTACAAATCCGCTTCGATCATCATACGGTGCTGTTTCTTTTTGCAATAGGTTAAAAAATAAATAAATCAATCCAAAACAAGCAATTAATATAGGGAAACTCAACCATTTTCTTTTCATAAAACGGCTTAAATAAGCAGCATACCCGCTATTTAATTTTTCAAAATAAGGTTCAGTTTGAATGTAAAATTTTGATTTTTTTTGTTTACCACCCTTCATTAAATAGGCATTCAACATAGGTGTCAATGTAAGAGAAACAAATGCTGAAATCAGTACAGCTGCACCAATAACAACACCAAATTCCCTAAACAGCCTTCCAACAAATCCCTCCAGAAAAATTACGGGTAAAAATACTGCAGCCAAAGTAATTGATATTGAAATTACTGCAAAAAAGATTTCGTTTGATCCCTTAATTGCTGCTTCTATAGGTGACATTCCTTCTTCGACTTTCTTAAAAATATTTTCGGTGACAACAATTCCATCATCAACTACTAATCCTGTAGCAAGAACGATAGCTAATAATGTTAATACATTAATTGAAAAACCAAAAAGCCACATGATAAAAAAAGTTGCAATTAAAGAGACGGGAATATCTATTAAAGGCCTAAATGCAATTGCCCAATCCCTAAAAAACAAATAGATAATCAAAACCACCAAAACGATTGAAATCCCCAGCGTTTCGGCTACTTCTATTACAGATTGTTTTACAAAAACAGTATTATCGATGGCAATGTTTAGTTTTATGTCTTTAGGCAAATCTTTTTTTAATTTTGCAAATTCTTTATAAAAAGCGGCCGAAATATCTAAATAATTTGCTCCCGGAAGTGGAACAATTGCCACACCAACTAATGGAGTTCCCGATTGTGTCATTTGGGTTTCCGTATTTTCTGGTCCCAAACTAGCGTTTCCAATATCACTTAAACGAACTATTTTTTCACCTTCTGAACGAATAATAATATTGTTAAATTCTTCTGCAGTAGAAAGGTTTCCAACAGTTTTAACAGTTAATTCGGTATTTCTACCAGTTAATTTTCCGGAAGGTAATTCTACATTTTGTTTATTTAACGCCTCTCTAACTTCTGAAACGGTACAGCCATACGATGCCAATTTTATAGGATCAATCCACAAACGCATGGCATATCTTTTTTGCCCCCAAATTTGAACACCACTTACACCAGGAATTGTTTCTAAACGCTGCGAAATGACATTTTCAGCGTAATCACTCAATTCTAGTGCATTTCTGGTATCGCTTTGAACGGTCATTGAAATGATAGCTTCTCCATTGGCATCAGCCTTAGAAACAACTGGTGGAGCATCAATATCTTGGGGTAAATTTCTAACGGCTTGTGATACTTTATCACGAACATCATTAGCCGCTTCTTCTAGATTTTTGTCTAAATTAAATTCGACTGTTATTGTACTACTTCCTTGTGCACTTGAGGAGGTTACGTTTCGAATTCCATCGATAGAATTGATTGCTTTTTCAAGTGGTTCCGTAATTTGCGATTCAATAATGTCAGAATTTGCACCCGTGTAATTCGTGCGAATAGAAACTTGGGCAGGATCAATAGAAGGAAACTCCCTTACACCAAGAAAACTGTAACCAATCAGTCCAAACAATACAATTGCTAAATTGATTACGATTGTAAATACGGGTCTTTTTATACTTAAAGTAGATAAACTCATTTTCGATTTTAGATTGTAAATTTTAGATTGCTATTTTTTAGATTTTCTAATAAAGCATATAAAAAAGCTAAAACTATTTTATTTTAATGTTAACTGGAACTTCGTTTTTTAAAGACATTACTCCGCTGGTAATAACTGTATCTCCTGGTTTTAATCCGGATAAAACTAAAATAGTAGCATCGGTTCTTGTGGCAGTTTCCACCATAATTTCTTTAGCCATACCTTTTTCAGAAATGAATAATTTTTTCCCGTTTTGTACTGGAATAATGGCTTCAGTAGGTACAACAATGGCGTCTTTTATGATGTCTAAAGGCAATTCGACATTTGCAAAAGAACCAGGCAATAATTTTCCATCTTTGTTTTCTGCAATAGCTCGTACTCTTAAAGTTCTGGTGGCAACTTCTACTTCAGGTTCAATAGCATATACTTTGGCGGAATAATCTTTAGTGGATCCAGAAACTTTAAAACTCAAATAAGAATTTATTTTGACCTGATTGGCATATTTTTCTGGAATTGAAAACGTGATTTTTAGTTGACCGATATTGACCAATTTTGCCACTAAAATAGCGGGTGTGATGTAAGTTCCTGGAGAAATAGAACGCAAACCGATTTTTCCTGAAAATGGTGCTCGTACCGAAGTTTTGGCAATTTGTGCTTTTATCAATTGGCTTTGTGCTTGTGCTGATTTATAATCTGCTCTGGCTACATCATATTCTTCTTGACTAATAGCTTCTTTGTGCAAAAGTAATTTAGCTCTTCGTTCATTTTCGGATGCTAAGCCCTCTTTTGTGGTAGCTTGAGTTAATTGCGCCCTCAATTCTAAATCATTTACTTTAAAAAGTACTTGACCTTTGCTGACAGTACTTCCTTCTTGAAAATAAATTCCTTCTACAATTCCTGAAACTTCAGACCGAATTTCTACCTGTTCATTAGCTTCAATAGAACCTGAAAGCGATAAATTATTGTCAAAAGTTTGAGGCTTTACAACAATACCAGTCAATAACAATGGTTTGTCTTTTCCTTTATCTTGTGATTGTTCATTTTTGGCACTATTAGAATTGATTCGGTAAGCGATAAAACTTCCAATTCCAACAATCAAAAGGGTATAAACTAGGTATTTTATTTTCATGGTATAAAAAAGTATTAATGTGTCATTTTAACGCAATAAGCAAAGTTAGAGTATTGCTTTTAAAAAACACTTCATTAGTGTATTAATTTATTCTTAATATAAAGATAAAGAAAAAGTAAGCGTGGTATTTAAAACTATAGATTTAGTATTCAATTTTAAATTAACTGATATAATTCCAAATATTTTTCTTTTTGGTTAATTCCAAAAATACCGCTTTTAGGATTGCATTTTCAGGTTTTTGCATTGGGGCATCTTTTTTCAAAATTTCTAAAGCATAATTTCGTGCCAATAGTAGAATATCTTTATCCTTTACTAGGTCGGCAATTTGCAAGTTTAAAATCCCACTTTGTTGTGTTCCCATCAAATCGCCTGGCCCACGAAGCTTTAGATCGACTTCCGCAATTTCAAAACCATCATTCGTACTTGTCATTGTTTCCATTCTGGTTTTGCTGTCATTCGATAATTTATGTGATGTCATCAAGATACAATAACTTTGTTCTGCACCACGACCCACACGACCTCGCAATTGGTGCAGTTGAGACAGCCCAAAACGTTCTGCACTTTCTATAATCATAACGCTGGCATTAGGAATATTCACACCAACTTCAATCACTGTAGTAGCCACCATAATGTTAGTTTTTCCTTCCGAAAAGCGTTTCATTTCTGCATCTTTATCAGCAGGTTTCATCTTTCCATGCAAAATAGAAATCGAATAGTTTGGTAATGGAAAATCACGAGAAATACTTTCATAGCCGTCCATTAAGTCTTTAAAATCCATTTTCTCAGATTCCTGAATCAGTGGATATACAATATAAATCTGTCTTCCTAAAGCAATTTCATCTCGAATAAATTTCCAAACTTTCAATCGATTCGAATCAAAGCGATGCACTGTTTGGATGGGTTTTCGACCTGGAGGCAATTCATCAATCACTGAAATGTCTAAATCACCATACAAACTCATTGCCAAAGTTCTTGGAATAGGAGTGGCGGTCATTACCAAAACATGTGGAGGAATCGTATTTTTTTTCCATAATTTTGACCGTTGTTCTACCCCAAAACGATGTTGTTCATCAATCACCGCCAGCCCCAAATTTTGAAATTTCACTTTATCTTCTAACAGCGCATGTGTTCCAATTAGAATTTGCAATGTTCCGTTTTCAAGTTCTTCATGGATGATTCGTCTAGCCGCAATTTTACTCGAACCCGTTAGTATTTTTATATTAATATTCAAGGTATTCGCAAATGCTGAAAGCCCAATAAAATGCTGATTTGCCAAAATTTCTGTAGGCGCCATTAAACAGGCTTGAAACCCATTATCAAGTGCTAAAAGCATGCTCATAAAAGCTACAATTGTTTTACCTGAGCCCACATCACCTTGAAGTAATCGATTCATTTGGGCATTACTTCCCATATCTGTTCGAATTTCTTTAATTACTCTTTTTTGAGCATTGGTGAGTTCAAAAGGCAAATGATTTTGATAAAACGTATTGAAAAGTTCCCCCACTTTTGTAAACGGATGCCCTTTTATTTTGTGTTTCCGAATCAGGTTTTTTGTAATTAATTGCAACTGAATATAAAATAATTCTTCAAATTTTAATCGGAATTGGGCTTTCGCCAGAGCGTCGCTGCTTTTTGGAAAATGGATATGGAACAAAGCCGTTTTTTTAGGAATCAGTTTGAGTTCATTAATCAAATAATCGGGTAGTGTTTCTGAAAATAAAGATTGGGCTTCTAGAAATAATTGTTGCATCATTTTGTTCACCACTCGATTGGTAATTCCTCGATTTGTCAAGGTTTCCGTCGAAGGATAAACGGGTTGCATTGCTGAACGAAGACTTTTTTCGTGTTCGCTCAACAATTCAATTTCAGGATGCGCCATACTGAATTGACTACCATATTGTGCACATTTTCCGAAAATCACACAGATTTCATTCAACTTTAAACTTTCTTTTATCCATTTGTGACCTTGAAACCAATTGAGATCCATTTGTCCTGTGTCATCAACAAATGTGGCAACTAAACGTTTTTGGTTACGACCAAATTCTACGGTTTTTATGTTAATGATTTTACCAATAATCTGCACTTCAGCAACATTATTTTGCAATTCGTTAATCTTATAATACCGTGTACGATCAATGTATCGATTAGGAAAGAAATTAACCAAATGACCATACTTATGAATTCCTAATTCCTTACGTAATAAGGCTCCTCTATTGGGACCAACGCCTTTGAGGTATTCAATGGGAGTTTCTAGGAGATTAATGGACATTATATTTTTTTTTAGATAATAGAAGAAAGAGGATAGAAAATAGATTTTTGAGTCCTCTTCCTCAGTTCAATTTATGATAGCGAAGATAGTTTTTTGTTTGTAAATTTGAAAGTGAGAGCTGGTGATTTGCTTTTGGTTTTAATCAAACGCAATTAAATAAGGTGCTTAAAGATTTTTTTATTAGAAAATTAAAATATTAAAATTTCCTCCAAACTCAATATCTTCGCAAAATAAAAAGCAAACAAAAATGACAACCCATCTTGCACTGCTTCGTGGCATTAATGTTTCTGGTCATAACATGATAAAAATGGAAACCTTGAAAACAACTTTGGAAGCCATTGGTTTTCTGAATGTACAGACTTACATTCAATCAGGTAATGTTTTTGTGGATTGCGAGGATGAAAACGCTGCAGCAGTTGGTTTCAAAATCAAACAAGAAATTTTTAAAGTTTTTGGTTATGAAGTTCCTGTGGTAGTTATTGGAAAATCAGATTTAGAAGCTTGTTTTAAGAACAATCCTTTTTTGACAGAAAAAGAGATTGATATCAAAAAAATATACGTTGCTTTTGTTTCAATAGCCTTGCAGAGTACAAGCATGAATGACTTAAAAATTAGTCAATTCAAACCTGACGAAGCTAGTATTGATGTCAATAGAATTTATATTAAATATGCTGTTGGAGCTGGAAAAACAAGGTTTGATCAAAAATACATTGAGAAAAAACTAAATGTAATCGCTACAATTCGAAACTGGAATACCGTAACACAATTACTCAAAATATTCGAGGAAAGATAAACGAGACAGCTTGTTTTTCAAATGAAATTTTACGCCTAATTGGCTAATTTTAAAGGAAATATATCATTTTTAATTTATGAATTTGCAGATTTTTTTTTAGAATTAAATATAATTATAACATTAATCTTTTGTACTTTTTTATTTTAAAATACCAACAACCAATTAAACGCAACCATTTGCAACTAATGTCATGTACAACGAGGTTTAAAAACTGCTTTTCAACTCAAAAAATCAGTATATTTACCAGTAATTAATACCTAAAAAGTAGTGTATATAGCATTAAATTTTTAATAATCAAACCGATGATTAGTAGACTTTCTTTCCTTTTTACAGTGTTTTTTGTTTGTGTTGCAATGGCGCAAAACGGCACACCAACAGATTATCTTTCGGCTCAATTTCATAAGGAACGAAGAGCTGCTTTCAGGGCTAAAATGCCTAAAAATAGTGTTGCAGTTTTTTTTGGTAATCCTGTTCGCAATCGTGCCAATGATGTGGATTATGTATACCATCAGGACCCCGATTTTTATTATTTGACTGGATATAAAGAGCCTAATTGTGTTTTGGTTCTTTTTTCTAATGATCAAATGGATAAAGAGGGGAAAGTATATAACGAAATGCTCTTTGTACAAGAAAAAAATCCAAAAGCGGAACAATGGACAGGAATTCGCTTGGGGACCGAAGGCGCTAAAGCCAGTTTAGGTTTTGATATAGCTTTGAATGGTAAAGAATTTCTAACTTCAGCAATCAATTATTCTAATTTTGATACGGTACTTTTTAAAGAATTTGAAAACGATTCTAAAGATTCTAAAAAAGAAAAAGCCGATTTATATAAATTAATAGCCGCTTTCAAAACTCAAATTGGGTACACTGACAAAGTGGAGAAAAAAGCAGAAACCAATTTGCAAAATGAGATGAATCAAAAGAAAAGTATTCTTCCCAAAGCAACAACTTTAGATTCTCAATCTATCAAAACTTTTATGGCAAGCTTGCGTGAAAAAAAATCCAAAGAAGAAATGGTTTTACTCACAAAAGCGGTTCGGATTTCGGCAATGGGACAACGTGAAATCATGAAAGCTATGCATCCTGGAATGTCTGAAACCGAAATACAAGGTGTACATGAATTTATCTATAAAAAATACGGTAGCGAATATGAAGGATATCCTTCAATTGTAGGTGCTGGGAATAATGGTTGTGTGTTGCATTATATTGAAAATACCAAAATAAAAGTAGAAAATGATTTGGTTTTAATGGATTTAGGCGCTGAATATCATGGCTATACTGCTGATGTAACACGAACAATTCCAGCCAATGGTGTTTTTTCAACGGAACAAAAACTAATCTATGATTTAGTATATGATGCTCAAGAGGCAGGTATTGCAGCCGCTAAAATTGGAAACAGTTTTAATGCACCTGACCAAGCGGCACGCAAAGTAATTAGTGAGGGTTTACTAAAATTAGGGCTTATAAAAAAAGAAGAAGAATCGCGTAAATATTTCCCTCATGGAACGTCACATCACATTGGACTAGATGTACATGATCCGGGGTTATACAATGCTTTTGAAGCTGATATGGTAGTTACTGTAGAACCTGGAATTTATATTCCAATTGGAAGTGATTGTGATAAAAAATGGTGGGGAATTGCTGTCCGAATCGAAGATGATATTCTAATTACAAAAAACGGCCCAATCAATTTATCAGCAGAAGCGCCAAGAAAATCAAATGAAATTGAAACCCTTATGAAAGAGAAAAGTGTTTTGGATGATTTTACACTTCCAAACTTAGACAAGTAATTCCCTTTTTTTATTTTGGTACCAAATCGCAATACCAAAATCCAAAATCAAATGCATCGGAAGCACTGGTATCACAAGCGGTATCGGAGGCATCTTCTTTTTCTGGTTTTTCATATTTACGGTAAACCACTTCACCAATTTCAAAATTGATGGGTGTTTCAAAAATTGGTCCATCAAAAGTAAAGGTGTGAAATTCACCGTTTTCGCCACAAACATCTACATTTTCAGGCAAATCATTAATAAAATCTTGGTCGATTATTCTACCAACAAAACTTTTATCCAAATAACGTTCATTAACGCAAACCACAATTGTTTTAAAGCCTAAAGTTATAAATTCCTGAATCAATTCGTGAGTTGGTATTTTCCAAAGCGGAAAAATCCCCTCAAATCCAATTCCTGATAATTTATCTTCTCGGTATTTTCGCAAATCTTCCAAGAAAATATCGCCAAAAATAGAATATTTGATTCCCTGCTTTTTTAATTTACAAAGTGTTTCCTGCATGACATTTTCATAAACTTCCATTGTTGGCATCTCAGGAATTTGCATTATTTCTAAGGGTAAACCAATACTTTTTGCTTGTTGTTCCAATAATGCAACCCGAACTCCATGCATTGAAATTCGTTGAAATTGTTGATTGACACTTGTAAGTAAACAGCTAATTTCGTATTCTGAATTTTGAGTTATTTTGTATAAGGCTAATGCAGAATCTTTTCCGCTACTCCAATTAAATAAGGCTTTCTTTTTCAATGTAATTTTTTTGTATTTTTCTGGAAGTAAACTTACAAAATTTGTCGCATTAGTTTCGGAAACCTTTGTAACTTTGACTTTCTGTCTAAATTATTTTTATAAATGAAATATGTATTTCTGTTTATTTCCGCATTCACCTTTGCACAACAAACCCAATTTGTTGATTTTAAATCTGTTTTGGGTAAAATTGCAATCAATTCAACAGAAAAAACAATTTCAGGCGAAGTCATTTATGATTTTGAAGTTATAAAATCCATTGATACCATCAAAATTGACGGCCAAAATATGGTCTTTGCCAATATCAAAATAAATGGAAAAACCATCCCTTTTATTCAAACATCTAAACAAATGCAATTGGTATTTCCTTTCAAAAAAGGAAAAAACAAATTGACTTTTGATTATACAGCAAAGCCAAAACAAACCTTGTATTTTATCGGTTCAGAACTAACGGATAATTTGCAAATTTGGACGCAAGGCCAAGGAAAATATACAAGTAATTGGTTCCCGAGTTTTGATGATGTAAATGAAAAAGTTATTTTTAATTTGGAAATTGCTTTCTCTGAAAACTATCAAGTAATTTCAAACGGAGTGCTAAAAGAGAAAGTGAATACAGATGGAATAACTTTTTGGAATTATCAAATGCAAAAACCGATGAGCTCCTATTTATTAATGCTTGCAATTGGAAAATTTGAAAAAAAAATAGCATATTCTAAATCTGGTATTCCATTAGAAATGTATTTTGAGCCTCAAAACAGTTCAAAATTTGAAACAACTTACTGCAATTCCAAGCGCATTTTTGATTTTTTAGAAAAAGAAATAGGAGTGAAGTACCCCTGGAAAATTTACAGACAAGTTCCAGTCAGGGATTTTTTGTACGCAGGAATGGAAAACACATCAGCAACTCTTTTTGCAACTCGTTATGTAGTTGATAGTATTGGTTTTGAAGACAGGAGTTATAGCAATGTTAACGCACATGAATTAGCGCACCAATGGTTTGGAGATTTAATAACTGCTGAAAACGGAAAACAGCATTGGCTTCAAGAAGGATTTGCTACCTATTATGCATTGCTTGCCGAAAAGGAGATATATGGAGAAGATTACTTTTATTCTAAATTATATGAAGCTGCTCAACAATTAAAGTTTGCTTCCAGAACGGATACAATTCCCGTTTTGAACGCTAAAGCAAGTTCGTTAAGTTTTTATCAAAAAGGAGCTTGGGCTTTGCATATTTTGCATGAAAAAATAGGTGACAAAGCTTTCAAAAAAGCGATTAAAAGCTATTTGAAAAAGTATTCTTTTCAAACGGTAAATACTGCGGATTTTTTTGCTGAAATAAAAAAAGTTTCAAAATATGATTTGGATAATTTTAGTAAAGTATGGCTTGAAGATAGTAATTTTAATACATTAGAAGCTAATGCTTTATTAAATAAAAACAATTCAATTAAAATTCAATTAGAACTTGATAAAATGAAAAATATACCTTTGGCAGAAAAGAAAGATTTTTTTACTAAAGTAATACAATCATCTGTTTATTTTTCAGTAAAAGAAGCCATTATTTCACAGTTAAAAACAGAAAATTTTGAAGATAAAAAAGCGCTTTTAATTCTTGCTTTACAGACTAATAATCTACAAGTCAGACAAGCAGTTGCAAGTTCATTATACCAAATTCCAGAAGATTTTAGGGAACAATATGAAACTTTACTTTTGGATAAATCCTACCAAACTCAAGAAATTGCTTTGTATAATTTATGGAATAATTTTCCAGAATTTAGGTCCAACTATTTAGAGCAATCAAAAGAATGGATTGGATTTAATGATTATAATCTAAGAACATTATGGTTATCATTAGCTCTTTCTACTCCTGATTATATTTCCAACAAAGTGCCTTTAATTTCGGAATTAATAGCTTACTCATCCTTAAATTATGAAGCGACTACTCGCCAAAATGCATTAGAAAAACTAATTGCTTTTAATTTGGTAAATGATACTGTTTTGAAAAATTTAGTTAATGCAACAACGCATCACATGTGGCAATTTTCAAAATTTGGAAGAGATAGTATTCGAAAATTATTAAAAAATCCATTGATGCGGACCTCGTTTGAAAGAATCATTATGGAACTCAACGATGCAGAACAATTCCAATTGAATCGCTTGTTGAAAGAGAAATAATACTAGTTATGATTTAATTTTTAAACTAAAAACAACC
>CANEXR010000044.1 GCA_947443815.1 Flavobacteriaceae bacterium
ATATCTCTTGGAAAAGCATACGATTTTAACAAACCCTATTCTCAGTATTTGGAATTGCGTCATGAAATTCGCGAAAAACAATTGGCTACCCAAAAAAATCAAGCCAAAAAAATTGAAGAAACGGAACGATTAATCGAAAAATTTCGAGCCAAAGCATCCAAAGCTTCCATGGCACAATCGTTAATTAAGAAGTTAGATAAAGTAGAACGTATCGAAGTTGATGAAGATGATAACTCAGTAATGAATATCTCTTTTCCAGTATCCAAAGAACCAGGTAGAGTAGTGGTTGAGGCTGAAAATGTAACAAAAAGTTATGGTGATAAAACGATTCTGAAAGACATTAATTTACTGGTTGAACGGGGTAGTAAAATAGCCTTTGTAGGGCAAAATGGTCAAGGAAAATCAACATTTATAAAAGCGATTGTTGATGAATTTGAATACCAAGGAAATATAAAGTTAGGCCATAATGTACAATTGGGTTATTTTGCCCAAAATCAAGCGGAATACCTTGATGGAGAAATCACTTTATTGCAAACTATGGAAGACGCAGCTGCAGATACGAACAGAATGAAAGTTCGCGATATGTTGGGGTCTTTTTTGTTTCGTGGAGATGATGTAGAGAAAAAAGTAAAAGTCCTTTCGGGAGGTGAAAGAAACCGTTTAGCACTCTGTAAATTGTTGTTGCAACCTATCAATGTATTGTTGATGGATGAACCGACCAATCACTTGGATATAAAATCTAAAAATGTTTTGAAAGCTGCGTTGCAAAAATTTGGCGGAACCTTACTATTAGTCTCTCATGACAGGGATTTTTTGCAAGGAATGTCCAACTTAGTATATGAGTTTAAAGATCAAAAAATAAAAGAATATTTAGGTGATATTAATTATTTCTTAGAGCAACGCAATTTAGAAAATATGCGTGAAGTGGAAAAAAAAGACGCTTCTAAAGCTGCAGCTCCAAAAGAGAGTAATAAAGCCTCTTATGAAGACCAGAAAAAAGGCAAAGCATTACAAAACAAATTGAGTAAAGTAGAAAGTCAAATTAAACAATTAGAAAAAGACATTCAGCATGATGATAAAATGCTTGCGTCTAATTATGACAAGCATATAGAGGACGCTTCTTTTTTTATGGCTTACAATAAAAAGAAAGCGGAATTAGACAAATTACTTTTAGATTGGGAAATAGTTCAAGAAGAAATTGATAATTTACAATAGAAATAAAAGCAGTTGCATACCCAAAAAGGATAAATTTTTTTGGGTATTTTTTTAAATTATGCCAATTTTTTTAGAATGTTTTATGGCTTCGCTACTGTGTTTAAAATAACAAACAAAAACACCAAGACTTTCTAAATTTTTCATAACATCTTTGACACTATCTTTTTGATAATTTCTGGATTGTCTGATATAAACCGCCTTTACGGTTAGTGGAAAAATTTTACAAATCGCTTCATACAAATAGGGATCATGCTGCGAATCACCACCTAATAATACCTATTGTAAACTAGGATAAAATTCCAAAATGTGTTTTATTTTTTCAAATTTGTGATTGTGGCTTTCTCTTTTTATAAAAAAATCCATGAGACTTGTTTTTATATCTTTCAACAAAAAAACGGCTTTTGGCAATCGATGAATTTCGGCAAATTTTTCAATGAGACGGTATAGATTCCATTCGCTACTAGAAACATAAAAAAAAGCATTCAATTGATTTTTCTCCTCTCTACCTGCACTACTCAAAGCTTGATAATGAATAACAACATCATTAAATATTTTTCGATTTGTTACATCTTTAAATAATAAATAGTAGAATTTTTTTACGGAATTTGCAGTATATGAAATTAAAAAGGTATCGTCTATATCAGATATAATTCCTAAATTTCCTTTATGAGGTCTGATGTAACTTTCTTTACTTATGATAGTTTTACCTTGGTGAATAATACTTACTTGATAATCAATCCAACCATAATTTTCATCTTTATTTAATGGGATGCAAAATTTAAAATAGCCATCTTTTAATGTTTTAGTATGAATTTTGGCATCACCATATTTCAAATATACATCTGCATTAGCTTGTGTTTTTCTTTGAAACATATTCATTATTGAAAGCGCATTTTTTAGTTTTTTTTTCTGAAAATCATAGTCTTTTATTTGTGTTGGTTTGAACACATGTCCCATTACTATTAATTCCTGTTCATTAGCATATCCTCGGTATAATTTCAAAATTGGATTCATTTTTTTGGTGCTTTTGATAGAGTCTAAGTTAGTTGTTTTTAATTAATAAAAATAGTAAAACTTTGAAAAATAGCGTTTTAATGGTTGTTAATCTTGTTTCTGGAGGCATTGATAAATCTAAATTTATTAAGGCTACAAAGTCTTTTGCGGTTCAAAAAAAACGACAATTTATTCTCTATATTACTTCGGGAGTTGATGATATTTCAAAAATACAAGAACTGTACTTAACTCATAAACCAGACCGAATTAGTATTGCTGGTGGTGATGGGACTATAAAAATGGTAGCTGAAGCAATGGAAGACCAAAATGTTATTCTTGGTATTTTGCCAGCTGGTTTTACTATTGGTTTAGCCACTGAATTAGATTTGATGCGAACTATGGTAGAGAACCTTTTCATTGCTTTTAATAATGAAGGTCATGAGATAGATAGTGTTTTTATTAATGGAAAAAGAAGCATGCATTTGAGCGATTTAGGGCTGAATACAGTACTTATTAAAAATTATGAAAAAAGTGATGTACGCGGAATGTGGGGGTATGCATTGCAGACGATTACTACATTGATTCATTTGGAGGAGCCTTTTCTGGCAACTATTGAAGCCAATAAAAAGACAGTTGAATTCATAGCACGAATGATTGTTATTGCTAACGCTTAAAAATATGGAACTGGAGTAGTTATTAATCCAAATTGGATTATAAATGAAGGAAAATTTGAATTGGTAATTTTGAAAAATTTGGATTTAATTATCTTTATGAAAATTATTTTGGGGAATATTCCCATTGATACTGAAGATGTAATAATAAGATCAACTGATAAAGCGGTAATTACAACCGATACTCCAGTGAGTTTTCAAATTGATGGCGAATATTGCGGGGAGCAAACAAGGTTGGATATTGCAATTTTGCCAAAGCAAATGAAAATTGCAATACCTAAAATCACCTAAATTATTTAAATGGATTTCTTTCTTTCCAATTGGTTTCTGGCTCTAAATATTTAAAGAAATAGGCTAGTTTTTTATTGATGAAAAAATTACTGTGCTCCATTAGTCCAAACATTTTTATAGGTTCTGCTCCAACTGAACTTTTGATTTCTAAGGCAGTTCTTGCAAAAATAATTTCTTTAAATCCTTTATTAATAGAATAGCCAATCATATCATAAAGCATATTGAGATAGAGCATTTTTTCTCTTTGTATGCTGTCATCATAACCCAAAAAATAAGTATCTAATGCTTTTCCATTTTTAATTAAGGTATTAAAACCAATTAGTTTTCCGTCAACGAAATAACCATAAAATAGAAATTTATCCTTTAGTTTTTCCTTAAAAATTCTAAAATGATTTTTAGGCAAAAAGAAGGTGTTAAATGGAGCATTTTTAGCTACATGAAAATACAACTCATAAATCAAGGACTCGTTAGCTATAATTTCTTCGAGATTCATTTTCTTTTTTTCAATACCAATTGCTTTTTTTCGGGAGCGTTTGTATTGGTCTCGGTATTTTTTTGATAAGGCCTCAATATAATCCTGTTCTGTTTTCCAGTTTTCTTTTATAAAAAACGTCATATTGGGTTGTGTAGAAAATTTTAAATTGCTTTTAAATTCAGGAATATTAAAACCTTCAATTTCAGAAGAGTAAAAATCTTTAAAGGTGCTCAGATGTATTTTTTTTCCTTTTGATTTGAATTGAGTTTTTAGTTCTTCAGCTGCTTTTTTTAAGGTTTTTAGCGCAGCTATTTCATCAATATTTTCTACAAAAGCAAATGCATTTTGCCCCGTTAGCATATTGTTTCCAATTACTAATATATGTGAGGAGAAGTTTTTGAACATAAAATTGCGAATCCATGTTTTTAAACACTGATCTCTTTCTCCAAAAGATTCTAATTTATTTAGATCTAAAAATTGTGATAAAGCAATACCTATTAAGGAGTTGTTTTCATATATCCCAATAAAATGACAAATCATATTTTCAGGTGCTGATTTTTCTATTATTTCTAGATATTCTTTGGTTAAAAAAATGGTTGAAATAGCTAAATCATTCCAGTTTTCGGGAAGTTGGTTAGTCTCAGAGAAAAGGGTATAGGTATAAAAAGGGCTCAAGTTCAGGTCTGATTTTCATCAAAAATAACTAATAAATCTAAAGTTTTTTCATTTAGCCTAGAATTAACTAACTTTAACTAATTTTCAAATCTTAATTATGGAAATATTTAATCCAGAATCAATTCAAAGTCAGTTGTTAAATCTTAAAGATTGGCAGTTTATTGATAATTCTATTGAGAGAAATTTTAAATTCTCAAATTTTGTTCAAGCTATGGGTTTTATTGTTCAGGTTGGTATTTTAGCTGAAAAAAACAATCATCATCCAGAGTTATTTAATGTATATAATAAAGTAAAAATTAGATTGAATACACATGATGCCAATGGTGTTACTGAAAAGGATATTATTTTAGCAATGGCTATAGACAAAATTCAATAAAAAATCCCGTTCAGTGATAGCCGGAACGGGATTGTTATTTTGTAACAGATTCTTATTTCCAAGCGCAAATAATGCCACCCATAATCATAAAGGAAACAATCCAAAAACCACCAGTTACTAAAGTGTATTTAAAACTTCTTCTTTCATATAAAGCATTTGTTCCAATTACTGGTAGTACTAGAAATAAACCAGACATAAATCCATGTAATGCTCCGTGTTTAAAAGTACGGTATGCAGTGCCATAATCAGCCATAAAAGCCGCGTAAGATGGAAGTGCTTTTGAAGCATCACCTCCAACCATTCCTAAAGCACCTGTTTGATGAATGGTTAAAAATTGAATTACAAAACTCATCAAAAAAGCATAGACAAAGGACAATCCAAATATCATAAGCATATTGGCACCTTTCATTTTTTCTTCTGTCATTCCTGATTCGCGCATCCAAATGGTACCAAATACTTTTGGATTGTACCAAACAAATCCTACTACTAGTGTTGATAATGCGGCTGCTAAAAGTGCGTAAACATTCATTTCCATAAAATTAGGTTTAAAGGTTAGATAACCAAAATTATGAAAATTTTTCATTGCTTACTAAATTATTTTAGAAACGTAAGAAAAAACGTCTTTTTTAATTAAAATAAATGTATTTAATCGATTTTATTTGCTGATTAACTATTTTTTATCTAAATTTAGATATGTTTAATTAAAAGCGCTATCGATATGAAAAAGCTTACTATCCTATTAGTTATCTTTTTGTTTTCATTTTCAATGTTTGCAGAAGTATCAAATCTTGAAAAAGAAGCTCTTGTAAAATTATACCAATCAACAAATGGTAGTCAGTGGACTACAAAATGGAATATTTCTATGCCAGTTGCTACTTGGTATGGAGTTAAATTAGAAAATGATAAAGTTGTTTCAATCAATTTAGCCAATAATAATTTAAAAGGAGAGTTGCCAAAAGAAATAGCTGGTCTTGTAAATTTGCAACAATTAAATCTTCATAAAAATTATATTTCAGGTACTATTCCATCATCAATTGTAGCTTTGAAAGAATTGAAAGTATTGGATATTTCATTTAATAGATTGACTGGTGTAATTCCTGTTTCAATATGTCAGATGTATAATTTGCAAATCATAGAATTATATATGAATTCGCTTTCTGGTGAAATGCCTTCTTCTATAGGAAATTTAAAAAATCTTGAGACATTGTCTTTGTACAATAATGAAATTTCTGGTCAGATTCCTAATTCTCTATACGAAATAAGTACTTTGAAAAATTTATTATTAAGTAGTAATAAGCTTAATGGTAAATTAGCCCATCAGGTGGTTAATTTTAAAGCATTAGAAAATTTGAGTTTATTTGATAATAATTTAGATGGGCAGGTTCCTTTTGAGCTAGGCTATTTGAATAATTTAAAAGAGATGAATATTTCTTATAATATGTTTAGTGGATTGGTGTCAAAAAATTTAGCAACCTTAGATACTTTGAACATGACTATGATTAATGATAAAGGTGTTGCTATATTGTTGGATGTTGCAACAATGGATAGTAATAACAAAGCAGTTGTGTCTGAGGATTAATTTTTTAATCTTAAATGAATTTGTAGAATAATCAAAATATGGAGTTTTATTAGTTAGTATAGTTAGTTTAATAAATTTTTGGTTGGTCATAAAAACCTGTAAAGTGCTCTTTACGGGTTTTTTTGTGTTGCTTTGATACGGAAGTGATTTAAAAAGTTTAAAATATAGTGCGTTAATAATTTTGTTTAATGAATTTGTAATCAGTATTTTAAATGAAATAATGTATTTTTATTATAAAAGACTTGTATTTGTCGAAATACGTTGTATATTTGCACCCGAAACAACGCGGGATAGAGCAGTAGGCAGCTCGTCGGGCTCATAACCCGAAGGTCACAGGTTCGAGTCCTGTTCCCGCTACTAAGTAAGCCATTCTGAAAAGAGTGGCTTTTTTACTATTTAGTTAAACTGAAAAATAAAATGTCACATAAAGCAGGTTTTGTAAACATCATCGGGAATCCAAATGTTGGGAAGTCAACCTTAATGAATGCCTTTGTTGGAGAAAGATTGTCAATTATTACATCAAAAGCACAAACGACTCGTCATAGAATCCTTGGGATTGTAAATGGGGAGGATTTTCAGCTTATTTTATCGGATACGCCGGGAATTATTAAACCTGCTTATGAGATGCAAGAATCAATGATGAATTTTGTAAAATCTGCTTTTGAAGATGCTGACATCTTGATTTATATGGTGGAGATTGGAGAACAAGAATTGAAAGATGAAGCTTTTTTTAATAAAATTATCCATGCTGAAATTCCTGTTTTGTTGTTGTTGAATAAAATTGACAATTCTAATCAAGAACAATTGGAAGAGCAAGTGGCTTTTTGGGCTGCTAAAGTGCCAAATGCTGAAATTTTCCCTATATCAGCTTTGCAAAATTTTAATGTACCCGAAGTTTTTAGCAGGATTATATCACTGTTACCTGAATCCCCAGCTTATTATCCGAAAGATCAATTGACAGATAAACCAGAACGTTTTTTTGTAAATGAAACTATTCGTGAAAAAATATTATTGAATTATAGCAAAGAAATTCCTTATGCTGTAGAAATTGTAACTGAAGAGTTTTTTGAGGATGAGAATATTATTCGCATTCGTTCTTTGATTATGGTGGAGCGTGATACACAAAAAGGAATTATTATTGGTCATAAAGGTGCTGCTTTGAAGAAAGTAGGGACTGAGGCTCGTGCTGATTTAGAGAAGTTCTTTGGGAAACAAATTCATATTGAATTGTATGTTAAGGTGAATAAAAACTGGAGAAGTAATGCGAATATGCTGAAACGTTTTGGATATAACCAGTAAGTAGGTATTGGTTTTAGTGGTGAATTTGAAAAACTATTGTTAAAAACAACTGTCATTTGAAACCAAAATGCCCTAGCCCTGATAGTAGTGAAAATCCTTTTTCTGGCTTTTTTTAGACAGAAAAAGATTGTAGCGGATAGCAGGAAATAGCTCCAAAAAAAAGAAGAATTGGATTAGAAATAGGTATTTATCTCCTTTTTTTTGAGGATACTTAAAACTAACGACTGCAAACTAAAAAAGACTACCTTTGCAAAATATTTGAATTTAGAATTATGAATAACATTGTAGCTATTGTAGGAAGACCAAACGTAGGAAAGTCAACGCTTTTTAATAGGCTGATACAAAGAAGAGAAGCTATTGTAGATTCGGTTTCTGGAGTTACCAGAGATAGAAACTATGGAAAAAGCGAATGGAACGGAAAAGAGTTTTCTGTGATTGATACGGGAGGATATGTGCGTGGGTCGGATGACGTTTTTGAAGGTGAAATCCGTAAACAAGTGGAATTAGCTATTGATGAAGCCGACGTTATTATTTTTGTGGTTGATGTTGAAGAAGGGATAACCCCAATGGATGATATAGTTGCAAGATTATTGCGTAAAGTGACTAAGCCAGTTTTATTGGCGGTGAATAAAGTAGATAATGCGATGCGCGAGAAGGATGCAATTGAGTTTTACAACCTTGGTTTAGGGGAGTATTATACTTTTGCAAGTATTTCGGGTAGTGGAACTGGAGATTTATTGGATGCTTTGATTGAAGCATTTCCAGTGAAGCCAGAACCAGTTCAGGAAGAAGTGGTTTTGCCTCGTTTTGCAGTTGTAGGTCGTCCTAATGCAGGTAAATCAAGTTTTATCAATGCATTAATTGGTAAAGAGCGCTTTATGGTTACCGACATTGCGGGAACTACTCGAGATGCAATTGATACTAAATTTGATCGTTTTGGATTTGAATTTAACTTGGTGGATACGGCTGGAATTCGTCGTAAAGCGAAAGTGAAAGAAGATTTAGAGTTTTATTCGGTTATGCGTTCTGTTCGTGCTATTGAACATGCGGATATTTGTATATTGATTATTGATGCCACTCGTGGATTTGAGGGGCAGGATCAAAGTATTTTTTGGTTGGCAGAGAAAAACAGAAAAGGAGTTGTGATTTTAGTTAACAAATGGGATTTAGTTGAAAAAGATACCATGTCTACTAGAGATTATGAAGAAAAAATTAGGAAGGAGTTAATGCCATTTACGGATGTGCCTATTCTTTTTGTTTCGGCTTTGACTAAACAACGTTTATTGAAAGCATTGGAAGCTACGGTTCAGGTTTATGAGAACAGACAGCAGCGTATTGCTACTTCAAAATTCAATGAATTTATGTTGAAAGTGATTGAAGCGTATCCACCACCTGCTACTAAAGGGAAATATGTAAAAATTAAATACTGTATGCAATTGCCAACGCCTACACCTCAATTTGTGTTTTTTGCCAATATGCCACAATATGTCAAGGAGCCTTACAAAAGGTATCTTGAAAATAAGATTAGGGAAAATTGGGACTTTTCAGGAGTACCAATAGATATATATATTAGAGAGAAATAAGTAAAAAATCCCGAGCAATCGGGATTTTTTTTTGGGTTGAAATGATTTACGATTCTTCTTTTTCTAGATTTTCTACAATATGGTCTCCATACCAATCTTTGAATGTCTTACTGGTTTTGTAATTATCATGAAGTACAAAGTAGACCATTAATAGAATTAAAATATTTCCGAAACCATACATGCTCATTAGTATAGGTAATGCAACATCAGTTTGACATAAACCGGCAAAAACAAATACATAAATCGTAGTAAACCATACGAGTTTAATTGCAAAATTTTTCATGGCTATCTCTTTTTACTAAAGTTACAGTATAGTTTTTAAAAAATAAGTTAAAACACTAATAATCAATAGTTAATTTTTTTTAATTGTTTAAAAAAAGCATTGGTTTCTCCGTATTTTTATGGATAGTTTGGAATGATTTTTTGTTTAGCTCAAAAAGCCTTTTACATAATCTTTGGTTAGTTTTTCTTTTGGGTTTAAAAGTATTTCTTCCGTTGGTCCAAATTCTATTATTTCACCCATATAGACAAAACCAATATAGTCAGAAACTCTACGTGCTTGTCTTAGAATATGAGTGACTAATACGATGGTGTATTTGTCTTTTAGTTGCAAAAATAGTTCTTCGATGTGTTGGGTAGAAATCGGGTCTAAAGCTGATGTAGGTTCGTCTCCCAAAATAATTTCGGGTTCAATTGCGAGTCCTCTTGCTAAGCATAATCTTTGTTGTTGTCCGATAGATAGCCGAGTGGCGGGAGTTTTTAGTCGGTCTTTGACTTCTTCCCAAAGATTAACACCTCTAAGGTATTTTTCTACAATTTCGTCTAATTCTTTCTTATTATGGTTTCCGTGAATTCGCTGTCCATAAGCTATATTATCATAGATATTCATGGGTAGAGGGAAAGGTCTTTGGGAGAGCAATCCCATTTTTTTCCGAATGTGAGTTACCTCAACTTTTGGATCATAAATATTTTCACCATCGACTAGGACTTTTCCTTCCACTAATACATCTTTTTGTCTGTCAAGAAGCCTGTTCATGGTTTTAAGAAGTGTAGTTTTTCCACAACCTGATGGCCCAATTAAGGAGGTCACCTTCTTGTCAGGAATGTCTAGATTAATGTTTTTTAGGATATGGTTTTTACCAATATGGACGTTTAAATTTTGGATACTGATATGTGGTTGAATGATCATATTTTATTTTTTGAAAGGTTTTTGCTTGTGATTTTTGCAGTTATACTAATAATTAAAACAATTAAAGTTAAAACAACTGCGGATGCATAGGCTCGATTTTGAACTTCTTGAATGGGACTACTCAATTGAAAAAAAATGGACAATGGCAAAGTAGCAGCTGGTTGGTCAAAGGATGTTGGAATTGCATCAGTAAAACCAGCGGTGAAAAGGACACAGGCAGCATCGCCAATAGCTCTACCAAATGACAGTAATATTGCAGTAATAATTCCGGGGATGGATTGTCGTAATACAATTTTTGCAGTTTCATAGCGGGTACAACCTAGTGCATATACCGCATTGCTCATGTCTTCAGGGATAACTTTTACTACTTCATCAATTGCTCTAACCAATATCGGAATTATCATTAGTGTTACGGTTATAATTCCAGCTAATAAAGATGTTTTTAGTCCCATATAAACCATTATTGCAAAACCAAAAGCGCCATAAACAATGGAAGGAATCCCAAACAAAATATCAAAACTCAATCGAGTAATAGTTGCTAAAGCGGCATTTTTCTTTGCATAAACATTGATATAAATAACGATTGGAATACTAACTAAAAGCCCTAATAGTGTAGATCCTAAAGTGATATAGATAGATCCAATTATGGCATTTAGAATACCACCACCTTTCCCAATATAAAAACCGCCTTCAGGAATTTTTGAAATCATATCCCAATTCAAAGCGCCAATACCTCTTGAAAAAATGGTGTATAATATCATAAATAGGGTACTAGTAATGATTATTGTACTGCCTATCATCAAAAATTTGAATATATTTTCTTCTATTTTTCTCATTTTAATAATTAATTGGTTCTTTTTTCGATTCTAAATAAAATAATTCGCGAAATGGCATTAAACAAAAAGATAATGGCAAATAGAAGCAAAGCAGCAAACATCAGAGCAGAATCATACATAGGAATCGACATCATTTCACCATAATTATTTGCGATTAGCGCTGGTAAAGGATAAGCAGAATCAAAAACATTTTTTGGGATTTGTGCTAGATTTCCACAGACCATTAAAACCGCTATCGTTTCGCCAAAAGCTCTTGAAATAGCAAGCACAATTGCCGCTATAATTCCATCAGCTGATTTTCGAAGAAGTACTTTTTTAGTAGTCTGCCATTGTGTTGCACCGAGTGATAAGGAAGCATCTCTTAATTCTTGGGGAACATTGTCAAAGACTTCAATCAAAATACTAATTAGCAATGGGAATATCATGATGGCCAATACAATACCACCTGCTAAAACAGAATAACCTGTTGTGAATTCTATAAAATGAGGTGCTATTCTATCTTGTATTAATGGAATTATTACCAATACTCCCCAAACTCCATATAATACAGGAGGAATTCCTGATAATAATTCAATTAATGGTAATACCATTTTTTTAATTCTAATATTGGCATATTCCGAAAGGTAAATAGCAGTTAAAATAGATAATGGTAAGGCGATAGTTATAGCTATTCCAGTAACCCAAAAAGTTCCCATTATAAAAGGATAAAATCCAAAGGCTTCTTTAAAAGGTTTCCATTCTGAAGAAAATAACAAATTTGACAATGTATTACTATGCAAAATGGGTAATGATTTATAAAACAAACTAAGCCCTATTAATATTACAGTAAATATTGAAAGAATAGTGAGCGCTAAAAATGCCTTGCTTAGAAAATGGTCTTTTAGTAATCTTATATTTTTCATTTAATTATAAAGTAAACCACCCCAACAAACTGCACTCTATGCCGCTCGTGGTTTTAAGAAGATATGTTGGGGTGGTGATTGGTTTTTAAAAAAATATTATTTTACTTTTTCTAACTCTTTATTAATTTTTTCTTTTGAAAATTTGATATAGCCCGCTTCTTGAACAAATTGCTGCCCATCCGTAAGAATGTATTTTATAAATTCTTTTACTATTGGATTTTTTGGTTTTCCAACGGTTACAAAATACAAATCTCTTGCTGGAGGTGACGGATATTTTCCTGAAATAATAGCTGCAATTAATTGGTCAATATCATCATAAAAATTTTCATCCGCATCTAATTTTCCATTATTATTCAAATCAATTGGAACAGGGACTACTCCGTTTGTTGGTTTGTTGGTTTTGGTATCATAGATATATACAATATTATTAAAGCCTAATCCAGATGGATCTCTTTTTACTGCCTGTGCCAATCCTGGATCGCCAAATACGGCTACTCCTTGTAAATCTTCTTGTTTTTTGTTAAAATATTTTGCCCAAGTTTCTGCTGCTCCCGATGCATCCGAGCGGGTGTATACATGAATTGGCGCCTCGCTTTTGAAGCCTAATGTATTCCACGTTTTGTATTTTCCAGTGATGAAGATATGGTTAAAAGCCTCTTTTCGCACTCCTTTTTCATACAATACTTTTCTGTAGGGGCTCGATGCACTTATGGTTGGAATTACGGCATCTTTTGTAACTGCAATTGCAAATGCTCCTTTTTTATATTCTGCTGCATTCAAATCCCTGGATACTAAACCAATATCCGTTACTTTTGATAAAACATCGGTTATGCCTTTACCAGCGCCACCAGCTTGTATATCAATTTTGACATTTGGATGCTTTTTTTTGAATTCTTCAGCCCATTTTACAGTGATGGGATACAAAGCAAAAGCCCCAGAAATACTTATATTTCCTTTTAAATCTTGCGCAGTTACTTTCGATGTATTTGCCAATATTAAAATAAATAAGGCAATAATTGTTACTTTATATGTTTTCATTTTGTTTCTTTTTAGTGTTTTAAAACTTTAATTGTAATTGTGCTATAATCTCATCTTTATTTATCGAAAATCCCTGTTCGGTTTTGTGTTTGTAGTTAACTTGAAATTTCACAAAACTATTTGGATATAAAGTTGTTCCGAGCGTATAAAATGAGGAGATATCATTCTTTATATTATTTTTTGTAGGGTCAAAGGTGTCGTATTTTGCTACAAACTGTAGTTTTTTTGGAAGAATGAAATAAGCTATTTGTGCATACCAACCTTCTTTTAGAAAATTTCGATTGATTCCATTTACAAGATAAGTGCCTTGTTGTGCTTGTAAATATTCAGCTCTAAATGTTAAATCATTATAATTTATGGCAACATCGGCTCCAAGTCGAATTAGATCTTGGTTTTTAGCAGGTGTTGTCCAGGTATCATGGCCATTTGAGTATGATATTCCAAAATCTAAAAAGGAATAAGGATGTGATACTAATCTAGCAGCGATATCTTTGGATTCATTTTTATCAGCTGCAATATTAATTCCTTGTCCATCAAAATAGGCTAAATAATAATCCAAAATATACCGATTTGATTTTGTTTTGAATAGACTTCCATTTGCTTGTATCCCGATGTCACGACCG
>CANEXR010000045.1 GCA_947443815.1 Flavobacteriaceae bacterium
GCAAACAAAGACATCTAGATTAATTGCAATCTTGATTTGTGAATTTCTAAAAAAAAGTTTTTGTTTTTATTGTAAGAAAAAGAACTTAATCAATTTGTGCCAACTTTCATTTAAATTCTGTAATTTTATAAATTCATTACTAACTTATTAATCATGAAAAAAACAATTGTTTTCGCCTGTTTATTTACAGCTTTTGTTATTGGATGTAAAACCAATATTGGAGATGCTAAAAAACTTAATATTGTATTTGAACCTAAAAGCAATAGTGCGGTTTCAGGAACAGCTACTTTTGTAGAACAAAATGGTAAAGTAACTTTTGTAGCTACTTTAGCTGGACTAAAGCCCGGAATTCACGCTATTCATATTCATGAAAAATCGGATTGTTCGGCTGCTGATGGAAGTTCTGCCGGAGGACATTGGAATCCGACTTTCAAAAACCATGGAAAATGGGGTGTTGGAGATTATCATAAAGGAGATATTGGAAACTTTACTGCAGACGAAAACGGTAATGGAACCATAACTTTAACTACTGACGAATGGTGTATTGGTTGTGGAGACGCAACAAAAGATATTCTAGGCAAAGGATTAATTGTTCATCAAGGAGCTGATGATTTCACTACACAACCATCTGGTAATGCAGGAGCAAGAGTAGCTTGTTCAGCAATAATTAAATAGTTCCTTTTTTTAAATAAAAATACAACCGTTTTTCTGATATAGAATAGAAAGACGGTTTTTTTAATTTTAATTTAATCCAATCACCATAAAAAAACATAGCTTTGTACTTTCAAATCAAAGTTATGATTAACCCATCGACACCTGGTTGGATTGATAAATTTTTTCATAAACAAAATTCATCAAAACAAGCTGTTTCTGAAACCAGTGCTTCATTTTATAATAAAGTAAGAGACACTGGTTTTATATATGGTCATATTATTTCATTTGAAACCCAAGTTCCAATACAAACCAAAGGTTGGTTTAAAGAAGAAATTTCTAAAGTAGCGCTCTTAAACACTTTATTTGGTGTTTTTATTTTGACTAAAAAAGAATACAATCCAGATCAATTTATAACTGATACTGTAGCTTTTTATAATCAAATGAATCCGCAGGGTTTTACACTATTCCAAAAAATATTACCTAAAAACAATGCTTCATTTGCTTTAGAAAAAATAATAGATGAGCGCGTACAAACTAATGATAGTATTATCAGTAAAAATTTCTCTCATTTAGTTACCAATGCACTATTATTTATGGATGTATTGGCTTTTAGGCAGTATTTAATACATGACTCCATTCCAGAAAAATACTTAAAAAAATTTGAAGAAACTGTAGTTAATATTGTCACTTTAGCGCTCAAAATAAAATCTAATAAAACACAATATGATGATTTATTGATTAAACTTTTTGAAGCCTCTATCCGATACAGTAAATTTTCAAAGCATTCGATTCAAACTTTCGAAAACATTCAATTGGATTATTTTACAAATGAACTAGAAAAAAAATATTTAATTGATATGGCAGGAATGGCTTTATGGAGTGACGGGGTGATTGAAAACAATGAAGCTTATTTTTTATACCAATTAGCTGGTAATTTAGAAATTTCAGATGATTTTGTTACCTTAAGTATCCAAAAAACAAATGATTTCATTACAAAACACAAAAATGAAATTCCTTATTTTAATTATTCAAATCCAGTAAAACATTTTTATGATCAAACCACTCAAAGTGTAGCAAAACTTGTTTCTAGAAACAAAAACAGATTAGTAAAAGAGATTGTTCAAAGTAAAGAACTAATGGTTTTATTAGCCTATTCAACTCGTAGGGATTTAGATGAAAAAGAAAAGAAAAAAGTGAAGAAACAACTATTAGATATTTGCAAAACAATACCTTCTTTGACCATTTTTTTACTCCCAGGAGGTAGTTTGTTATTGCCTATTTTAATTAAATTCATTCCCACTCTTTTACCTTCTGCTTTCAATGAAAATCTGGAAAATGAAGATTAAAAAAAAACTGCCTAAGCAGTCTTTTTTTTCTATACCCATTAAATACTTTTAAAATTTTAGTTGATATACATCGTCCAAATCTTTATCGGAACTAATATTTACATTCAAATCAGTTACAAATCCCGAATTCAGTCCATAAGCCCAACCGTGTAGTGTTAATTCTTGTCCATTTTTCCATGCCGATTGGACAATTGATGTTTTGGCCAAATCAAAAACCTGTTCTTTTACATTTATTTCTACAAAGGCATTGAAACGATCGTTTTCATTTTCTATCCCATCTAAATACACTTGATGCAAGCGATATACATCTTTAATATGACGAATCCAGTTATCAATAATTCCTATTGATACATTTCCCATAGCGGCTTTAATACCGCCACAACCATAATGACCACAAACAAGTACGTGTTTAACTTTCAAAACATTTACTGCATAATCCAATACACTTAACATATTCATATCAGAATGTATGACCATATTGGCGATGTTTCTGTGAACAAAAACTTCGCCAGGTTTAGCTCCAACAATCTCATTTGCAGGAACCCTACTATCTGAGCAACCAATCCATAATAATGGTGGGGTTTGTCCTTTGGCTAAATCTTGAAAATAATTAGGGTCGCTTTCTAAGGAAGTCTCTACCCATTTTTTATTGTTGTCTAATATTTTTTTATAAAAGTCATCCATAATAATTCATTTTGCTTGCAATATAGATTCTATATTTGTTATAAAATAATTGATTTATATTTTTTAAATATACTATAGTTATTCCTTTATTTGTGGAATTTTAATGTTTTATTTCCTTTTAAAACTTTACTTTTTTTTCAAAATCTTAACAATATTCTATACTAATACGATTTTGAATATTTAAAACATCCCATGTTAAAAATAGATCTAACATCATCAAGTTTATAAAAAACATTTATGTGTTCTCAATTATAATTCCATCGATTTAAACAAAAAATAAAACTCAATCTTAAGACCCCTTTAATATTTGGAATCCAAAAATAAGACTTTGTTAATGGAATAAAAAATAGATTTTCAAGTAATACTATTAAAAAAAAATCAGAATAAAACTAAATTATTCTGATTTTTTGAAATATCAATACTGTTATTTTATTCTTCTAACCAAGCCCGCATCATCCAAATTGTTTTTTCCTGCTCAGCAATAAAATCACTCATCATAGAATTGGTTCCTTGATCATTAATTTCATCCGATTTAACGAGAATTTCTCTTTCAATTGTCAACAAATGCGAAAGAGAGTCTACAATCAAATGAATCGATTTTTCATCATTAGAGATGTTTTTTCCAACCCTCAATTGATTGAATTTGATATAGTCCTCAAAAGTATGCAAAGGTTTTCCTCCAAGTGTAAGCACTCGCTCAGCAATACTATCAATTTTCAATTGTGCATCATTATAAAGTTCTTCAAACTTGAGATGCAAATCAAAGAAACGTTTACCTCGAATATTCCAATGAATCCCACGCAAATTCTGATAATATACTTGGAAATTTGAAAGTAAAACATTCAATTCAACTATAATTAATTCAGACTCTTTTACTGGTAATCCTAAAATATTAGTTTTCATATTTTTATTTTTTACAAATTTAGGCAAGAAAAACGCTGTTTACACTATCAATTAAATTGATTGTTTTTATATTTGCATCAGAAATTACTATAAAATGACGATAACTCAATTAAAATATGTTTTGGCTGTAGCTGAGCATAAAAACTTTACACTTGCTGCCGAAAAATGCTTTGTTACACAACCCACTTTGAGCATGCAAATTCAGAAAATTGAAGAAGAATTAAGCATTCAGATATTTGATCGAAGTAAAAAGCCAATTCAACTTACTGATATAGGTCAAAAAATTGTTAATCAAGCTAAAAATATTGTCAATGAGGCGGATCGCATTCAAGATATTGTAGAGCAACAAAAAGGATTTATAGGTGGTGAATTTCGACTTGGAATCATACCTACAATTATGCCTACATTACTTCCAATGTTTTTGAATAATTTTATAAAAAAGTATCCAAAAGTAAAACTCATCATCGAAGAGTTAAATACGGAGGAAATAATTATTAAACTAAACAATGGTCATCTAGATGCTGCAATTGCAGCAACTCCTTTAATGGAAGATAAAATAAAGGAAATTGTACTTTACTTCGAACCTTTTGTAGCTTATATCCCTGAAAGTCACCACAATTTTCAGAAAGAAGAAATAGAAGTATCGGATTTAAATCTAGACGATATTCTTTTATTACAAGACGGGCATTGCTTCCGCGATGGTATATTGAATTTATGTAAAAATAACAGTAGAAATGACAGTAACCATTTTCAGATAGAAAGTGGTAGTTTTGAAACTTTAATAAAACTTGCTGATGAGGGTTTAGGCACAACTCTTCTACCCTATTTGCATACACTTGATTTAAAAGATTCTGATAAAGTAAAACTGAGACATTTTAAAGAGCCAAAACCAGCAAGAGAAGTGAGTTTGATTTTTCCAAAAAGCGAATTAAAAATTCAAATTATAGACGCTTTGAGAAGCACTATTACAGGTGTAGTAAAAGGTGCAATTGTTTTTCAAAATGTTCAAATCATAAGTCCTCTACAAAAAAAATAAAAATTAAAAAAGGAACCCGTTTTAGGTTCCTTTTTTAATTTTATCGATTCACAATAATAAGACACTGTTTTAATTCTGGTTTTTCGATAGTGAAACTTAACAACCACTCCCTCAACTGCTCCATTTCATAAGGCAAGAGGGTTTTAATCGCTTTTTCTAGTTCTTTACAAAAAAGCACTGGATCAAAACTTACTCTTTCCAGTATTGATTTTGTGTAGTCAAACATTATTTTAGACATAATAAACTAAGATTTTTGGGGTTTCTCTTGATTTCAAGGTGCTGTAAAAATACATTATTTGTTATAGTATGTATAAATAATTAACGTAACTTTTTAGTTTTTATTTTATTTCAAAAAAACATTTTTAATTTAAAACTAGGTTAATTATGGTTTACTGGCTCGAAACATTTCTCTTTTTCCTGGAGGGCCTGCAAGTTTTTCTACTGTAAAACCTACCTCAATCATACTCCGTTTTACAACACCTCGAGCGGCATAAGTTACTAACTTCCCCTTTGGTTTAAGCGCATTAAACATTCTTTGAAAAATAGCTGTACTCCACAATTCGGGCTGCACTCTGTAACCAAAAGCATCAAAATAAATCAAATCGAATTGCTCAATATCATCGATTGTATCAAAAAACTGTTTCCTTTTTGTAAATTTAAAATCAGGGCTTAAAATTATTTTTTCATTCCAATTGCTTTTATGCATTTCTTCAAAAACAACGGCTTCATTCTCAGCATTTAATTCCGCTACATAATTCATACAGAGTACTTCTTCCGAAGAAACAGGGTAGGCTTCTACACCAACATAATCAATCGGCAATTTTAATTTTTTAGATTCCAAAAAAGTAATAAAAGCATTCAATCCAGTCCCAAATCCAATTTCAAGAATAGAAACTTGTGTATTTTCAAATAATGAAAGACCATTTTTTATAAAAACGTGCTGTGCTTCTTGAATAGCTCCATGTTTAGAATGATAACATTCGTCCCAATCTTTAAGATGAATGGTTGTTGAGCCATCCAATGTTTGAATTATTTCTCTTTTCAAAATGATTTTATATAATTATTTCGTGTTTTAAACTTTTCGACCTGCCAAATTTAGTCAATACTTGATATGTATAGACAGCTAAAATCTATATTTTTTATATATTTCATATAAATAGACGTTATTTTTTTACTTTTTTTAAAATATAAATAAATCACAGTCAAATGCTATATTTAATGGTATTTCCGCATCGTTTCTACTGTTTTTTATTTAATTTTGTAACCATTCAAATCTAAATATTGAAATTGAATGATTTCATTTACAAGCAATAAAATATAAAACAATACATTATCATGAGTGCAACTCAAACAACCAAAATTGAAATTATTAAAGCGGCTACTTCTAAGATAAATGAAGTAGATTTTGAAAAATTAAGCTTCGGTGCTGTATTCACAGACCACTTATTTGAATGTGATTTTAAAAATGGGGAATGGCAAAAACCGGTCATTAAGCCGTACCAACCCTTTTTACTAGATCCTTCTGCAAGAGTATTTCATTATGGTCAAGCTATTTTTGAAGGTATGAAAGCCTACAAAGATGATAACAACGCTGTTTGGCTTTTTAGACCTGATGAAAACTACAAACGTTTTAACAATTCAGCGGTTCGTATGGCTATGCCTGAGGTTCCTGAGGAAATTTTCATGAACGGTCTTAATCAATTGATACAATTAGACGAAGCTTGGGTAAAAAAAGGAAAAAATAACGCATTGTATATTAGACCTTTTATGATTGCTACAGGGACTGGTGTAATTGCTAATCCATCTGATGATTATAAATTTATGATTATTCTTTCTCCAGTTTCTGCTTATTATGCTGGAGATGTCAAAGTATTAATTGCGGAACATTTTAGTAGAGCGGCAAATGGTGGTATAGGAGCGGCAAAAGCGGCAGGGAATTATGCTGCCCAATTTTATCCAACTAGTTTAGCTAATAAAGAAGGATTTCAACAAGTAATCTGGACGGATGATGCTACGCACACCAAATTAGAAGAAGCGGGAACAATGAATGTGTTTTTTAGAATTAATAACACCTTATTAACAGCTCCTATTAGCGAAAGAATTCTTGATGGTGTAACTCGAAAAACACTTATTGATTTAGCAAAAAGCGAAGGCATAAATGTAGAAGTTAGACCTGTTTTAGTATCAGAGCTTGTTGAAGCATCTAAAAACGGAACTTTACAAGAAATTTTTGGTGCAGGAACTGCTGCAGTGGTGAGCCCAATATCTGGATATTCCTATCAAGATGTTTTTTATGAACTACCAAAAATAGAGAACTCTGTTGCCATACAATTGAAAGACAAATTGACAAACATTCAAAACAAATTAGAAGAAGATACTTTTGGATGGACAGTCAAAATATAAATCATTAATATGTTAATTGGCACTTTCCTAAAAATGTGCCAGCTGAAAAAATAAGGGTTTGACTTTTTAATTAAAGTTAAACCCTTTTTTTTCAAATATAGTTAAAGATTGATTCCTGATTAATTCCTATATGAGTTTTGATTATTGGATTTTGAGGGAATACATCACTGCCTTTTGGCTTTTACTCTTCTTTCTTAATAACTTTTCTTGCTACTTCAATTTTAAACTTTTTACCTTTCATTTTTTCATCTTTAATGGCGTGCAATAAATCTTTGACTTTATTGAATTTCACTGCAGCAAAAGAGATAAAATCTTTGACTTCGATTAGGCCTAAATCGTTTTTTTCGAGTTTTCCTTTTTGAGAAAAGAAACCTACTATATCAATTTTATTGAGTTTGTTTTTCTTACCACCACTGATATAAATTGTTTGAAATTCAGGTGGTTTTGGCAAGTTAGTCGCATTTTCCACTTTCAAAATAGGCATTCCATAATCCAAATAGTCTGCTTTTTTTTCACTTTCGTGCGCTACAATATAAGCAGTTCCCGAGGCTAACATACGGGCAGTACGACCGTTTCGATGAGTAAACTCGTCTTCTTTTGATGGCAAATGGTAATGAATTACATGATTCATTTCGGGGATATCCAATCCTCGAGCAGCTAAATCTGTGGTGATTAAATAACTCACACTACCATTTCTGAATTGAATTAAAGCACGTTCCCGTTCGTCCTGATCCATCCCTCCGTGGTAATAGGTGGAATAAATCCCTTTTTCGTTCAAGGTATCGCTAATGCGTTCTGCTGCATCACGGTGGTTGCAAAAAATAATAGCGGATTCTGATTTTAAGGAACAAATCAAGCTAAACAAACTTCCAATCTTGTCTTTTTCTTTAGAAACAACCAATTTCATAGATAGATTTGATTCTTGTTCGTTTTCGGGAATGAAATCTAAAATGGTAGGGTTTACAACTCTTGTATATTTTGGAATTTCAATATCGGAGGTTGCAGAAACTAAAACTCGTTTGTTTAATTTAGTTAGTTTTCCAATGATAAAAGACATTTGTTCATGGAAACCTAGTTGCAATGACTTGTCAAACTCATCCAAAATCAAGGTTTGAATTTTGTCTAGTCTAAAAGTTCCTCTATCAATATGATCTGCAATTCGTCCAGGAGTTCCGATTAAAACGGCTGGAGGATTACTTAAATTTTTAATTTCGGTATCTATGGAATGACCTCCGTAGCATACATTTACTTTATAATCGGTTCCCATTTTTTTCCAAACTTGTTCGATTTGCAATCCTAATTCGCGTGATGGAACTAGAATCAAACATTGAACGGAAAGTATTTCGGGTTGTAACATTTCTAGAATCGGCAACAAAAAGGCTAGTGTTTTCCCTGAGCCTGTTGGTGATAGCAATAATACATTGTTATCATTCAGAATGGTATCTTGGGCTACAACTTGCATTTCGTTCAGGTTTTCGATGCCTAAATTCAAAAGTATATTATTGGAATGGTGTTTCTTATTCATTTTGCAAAAGTACTTAAAAAGTGGCGAGTAATCCAATTTTTGGTGTGGAGTAGTGGTTTCCAAATGCAGATAATGAAATTGACAGAATAGAATTTGAGTATTTTAAAAGCTTTTGGTGGAAGTACCTTTTATAAAAATAATTGTTTTAGTACTTAAAGTTTGCAGCAGATAACGATAGGTGAATGGAATACTAGATAGATTTGGGTGAATACTGCTACCCGGGTGAAGGATAGTAGCTAAGCACCATGTGCTGCGGATAGCCTGACAGCATTTGAGAAAAGAGGCGTCTCGATAGACTGTTGCTGAGCCTCTTTTTTCAAATGGTGGCACCTCCTAATGTTTATTATTTAGGGATGTAGTTTTTTTTCTTCTTCGAATAGGAGTTTTATATTTTCGTAGGAGTTTTTTAGGGCTTCTTTGATTTGTTCTGGGTTGAGCCAAGCCACTTTTTCGATTCCTTCTTCTAATTGACCTTGGGGTGTTCCTTCAAAATCGGACAGCATTTCGAACCAATGAGTGATTTTGAGTTTGTATTTTCCATTGCGTTTGAAAATGTGATATGTTTTTTGGAGTTTGTGATTGATGGTGAGTTTATTTACGCCTGTTTCCTCCTCAACTTCTCGCATAGCGGTAGCTTCGATTCCTTCGCCTTTTTCTATTCCGCCTTTGGGTAAATCCCATTTTCCATTTCTGAAAATGAAGAGAACCTCGCCTTTTTTATTGTAAACAAAGCCTCCTCCTGCTTTGGAAACAGGAATTTTGGCCTTCAAAGTTTTCAAAATTTCCTTTTCATCAGGGTGATATAGATAGGCTTTTTGAATTTTATTTTGAAAAATTTTTACTATAATATTCTCTATATCAATGCTTTCCAGCAAGAAAAGCTGAAAATCTGTCTCCTTAGAGATTTGATTTGTCAAAAAAAGTGGTTTGTCGTTAACAAAAACTTTATACATTTGTACTATGATTTTTAATAAAGATACAGCCGAAAAAACAGCCGAATTGCTTTTGCAAATAAATGCAATTAAATTGAATCCAAGAAATCCTTTTACATGGGCATCTGGGTGGAAATCGCCAATATATTGCGATAACCGATTAATACTCTCATTTCCAGTGATAAGAAATTATGTTCGGGATGAGTTTGCCAAAAATATTGAAAAACAATTTGGCAAACCCGATGTTATTGCCGGAGTGGCTACTGGAGCTATTGGGATTGGAATTCTGGTAGCAGAAAGTTTAGGACTTCCGTTTGTTTATGTGCGCCCAGAGCCTAAAAAGCATGGGAGACAAAACCAAGTGGAAGGTTTTTTGCAAAAAGGACAGAATGTAGTTGTTGTTGAAGATTTAATTAGTACAGGAAACAGTAGTTTGCTTGCTGTAGAAGCTTTGAGAGCGGCTGGAGCCAATATAAAAGGAATGGCTGCTGTATTTACTTATGGTTTTGGAGTTGCAGAAGAAAATTTCAAAAATGCAAATATTGATTTATTTACGTTAAGTAATTATCAAAATTTATTGAATTTAGCTGTTGCTAAAAAATACATCACTGAAGAAGAGGAGCAAACATTAAGAGAATGGAGTATTAGTCCTTCAACTTGGGGAGTTTAGTTTTAGAAATTTGATTCTGATTTTAAAAAAATAACTACTAAAAACACATACATGAACTTAGAAAGCCCAAAAGTTACTGTTGAAAAATCTGCGCAAGAAGTATTTGATTTATTGAGTGAGGTGAAAAATTTCGAAAAACTAATGCCTGAAAACATTGCTAAGTTTGAAGTTACAGGAGAGGATTCTTTTATTTTTGGTTTGAAAGGCATGCCTGAAATAAAATTAAAAATGAAAGAGAAAGTGGCTCCAAATAAAGTTGTTTTGGGTGCTGCAAGTGATAAACTACCATTTACATTGACCGCTAGTATTGCTTCTATTTCAGAACTTTCAAGTGATGTTAAACTTGATTTTGATGGCGATTTTAATCCGATGATGGCGATGATGATTAAAGGACCAATTGGAAAATTTATCGAGACATTGGCAACTAATATGACCAAATTATAAAATTACAACCCGTATTTAAACACCGATTTGTAAGCATACAAATCGGTGTTTTTTTTTTAATATAACATTTGGACTTCCTTTACATCAAATTCAGCTATTGTATCGTCTTCCAAAAGAATCTGAAGTTTGCCAATAGAGGAAATCCCTTGAATTATACCCATAAAATTTTGATTTGACACATCAGAAAAAGGCGTTGGAATTCCTTTTTTGAATAATTTATTGGTAAACAATGTCCAGAAATCGGTTGCTTTATCGTTCCAGATTTCAAGGTTCTTTTCAAGTTTTTCAACAATGTCAATCAGAAGAATTTCTTTGTCAAATTCGTGACCACAAACTACAGCCAATGATGATGCTTTTGGTAAATTGTCAAAATTAATTTGGTTTACATTTAAGCCTAACCCCACAATCGAAAGTATAGAACCGTCACTCTTGATGCTGTTTTCAATCAGAATGCCACCAATTTTTTTATTGTATGACATAATGTCGTTTGGCCATTTAATACTTAAATCAGGAATATTATTTTTTTCTAAAGTATTAATTACGGCAAGGGAGACAGCAATATTAAGATTAAAAAGCTGATTAATATCAAGCAAAAAATCTTTTACCAAAATACTCATTATTAGATTTTTACCCGTTTCAGAGGACCATACAGCTCCCATTTGTCCTTTGCCCTTAGTTTGCTTTTCGGCAGTTACAACAGTGAAATTCTCTAGTTCTTGTTGGGTCGATAAACCTTTAAGGAATTCATTTGTAGAATCTATGGCATCGAGTTTGATTAGTTGCATATACGTTTTTTTGTGAAACAGAATTTAATATTATGTTAAGGTTCAAAAATAATCACAAAAAATGGTAACTTTACAAACTATATAAAAATAATTCATGGCGAAAAAGACTATAAATAATGATGTTCTATTAGCAAATATCATCAAAGGAATTGAGGAAGTAAAAGGAAACGATATTGATATTCTTGATTTAAGAGATATAGATACTGCTGTTTGTGACTATTTCATCATCTGCAACGGAAATTCTAATACACAAGTAAACGCCATAGTAAATTCTATCCAAAAAACAGTTTCAAAAGAATTAAAAGACAAGCCTTGGCATGTTGAAGGAACGGATAATGCAGAATGGGTACTTATGGACTATGTAAATATTGTGGTTCACGTTTTCCAAAAACACATTCGTGAATATTATAACATTGAAAGTCTTTGGGGTGATGCAAAAATTACTACAATCGAAAATAAATATTAAAGAAATACATTCTAATGGCTAAAGATAATAATCAAAATCCGAATAAATTTAAAGTAAGTCCTTGGTTAATTTATACTGGAATTTTACTCATTTTTTTATTTATAAGTTTTGCAACTGGAGGGTCTAGTTTACAAGAACCTGCTCAATTAACTTCTTCTAAATTCAATAACTATTTAGAGAAAGGACAAGTTGAAAAAGTAATTGTTTATAATAAAATAGAAGCAGAAGTCTATCTAAATGCTACTGCTTTGAAGGATAAAGTACATGCAAAAGTATCTAAGGATGTTTTTGACAGACCTAACAAAGGACCCCATTATACACTTGAAATTGGAAATGATGAGATATTTCAAAAAAAATTAGAGAAAGCAGTTAATGATGGTAAATTAAAAGAATATAACTTTTTGCAAAAAAATAATTGGTCTGATATTTTAATTAGTCTTTTACCAATCATTATAATTATTGCTGTTTGGATTTTTATTATGAGAAAAATGTCTGGCGGCGGTGGCGGTGGCGGTGGGCAAATTTTTAATATCGGTAAATCAAAAGCCAAATTGTTTGATGAAAAAACAGATATAAAAACCACTTTTAAAGATGTAGCAGGTTTAGAAGGTGCCAAAGAAGAAATACAAGAAATTGTAGAATTTCTTAAAAACCCTGAAAAATACACCAATCTTGGAGGAAAAATCCCAAAAGGCGCTTTATTAGTAGGCCCTCCGGGAACAGGTAAAACTTTATTAGCAAAAGCTGTAGCTGGCGAAGCACAAGTTCCATTCTTCTCTTTGTCAGGTTCTGATTTTGTTGAAATGTTTGTGGGAGTTGGAGCATCTCGTGTTCGTGACTTATTTAAACAAGCTAAAGAGAAATCTCCAGCCATCATTTTTATAGATGAAATTGATGCAGTTGGTAGAGCTAGAGGAAAAAGTAATATGTCTGGCGGTAATGACGAAAGAGAAAACACCCTAAATCAACTTCTTACAGAGATGGATGGTTTTGGGACTAATTCTAACGTAATTGTTTTAGCAGCAACCAATAGAGCAGACGTGCTTGATAAAGCATTAATGCGTGCTGGCCGATTTGACAGACAAATATTTGTTGATTTACCAGATATTAGAGAAAGAGCCGAAATTTTTAAAGTACATCTTGCTCCTTTGAAAAAAATTGATGGGCTTGATACTGATTTTTTAGCCAAACAAACACCTGGTTTTTCTGGAGCTGACATCGCAAACGTATGTAATGAAGCGGCTTTGATAGCAGCGAGAAACAATAAGACTGCCGTTGACAAACAAGATTTCTTAGATGCAGTTGATCGTATTGTTGGAGGACTTGAAAAGAAAAATAAAATTGTAACTCCCGAAGAGAAAAAAGCAATTGCAATACATGAAGCTGGTCATGCTACTGTAAGCTGGATGTTAGAACATGCAGCACCTCTTATTAAAGTAACAATTGTTCCTAGAGGACAAAGTTTAGGTGCCGCCTGGTATTTGCCAGAAGAGCGTTTAATTGTTCGCCCTGATCAAATGTTAGATGAAATGTGTGCTACTATGGGTGGAAGGGCTGCTGAAAAAGTAACATTTAACCGAATTTCAACAGGAGCATTAAGCGATTTGGAAAAAGTAACCAAACAAGCTAGAGCTA
>CANEXR010000046.1 GCA_947443815.1 Flavobacteriaceae bacterium
CATTTACTTTAAGCCAGGAAAACAAATTACCAATAGTAGTTTTTGATATGAACAAAGAAGGAAATCTATTGAAAATTTGTAAAGGCGAAAATATAGGAACCGTAGTAAATATATAGTTAATGGTTCTTGATTTTAAGTGTTGTGTTTATCAAACATCTAAAAATCAAAACCCAAAACCTAAAAAAATGACTGAAGAAATTGAATTTATATTAGACAGTACTAAAGAATCTATGGCAGGTTCTATTGCACATTTAGAAAAGGCTTTTTTGAATATCCGTGCAGGAAAGGCTTCGCCAGCAATGCTAGGAAGTGTTTTTGTAGATTATTATGGTTCTGCAACACCCCTTTCGCAAGTTTCTAAAATCAGTGTTCCTGATGCAAGGACGATTACACTTCAACCTTTTGAAAAAAACATGCTGCACCCTATTGAAAAAGCAATTATGATTGCTAATCTTGGATTCAATCCAATGAATAATGGTGATTTAATTATTATAAGTGTTCCTCCATTGACAGAAGACCGCAGACGTGAACTTGCTAAACAAGCAAAGTCAGAATCGGAAGACGCAAAAGTTGGAATCAGGAATGCTCGTAAAGACGCCAATACTGACATTAAAAAACTGGAAAAAGAGGGCACATCTGAGGACATTTGTAAAAGCGCCGAAGAAGAGGTTCAAAATTTGACCAATAGTTTTATTAAAAAAATTGATGAGCTTCTGGTACAAAAAGATGCTGAAATAATGAAAGTATAATTTTTGATCCATCAATCTTAAAAATCCGTTCGTTGTATAGACTGAACGGATTTTTTTTATTCCTATTTTTGTCATAACAAAATGATTTTAGATGCGTTTTGTTTTAATAGTCTTTTTATGAAGCACTTCTGTTTATTGTTGTTCTTATTTTCGCTTTCGCTTCAAGCGCAATTTCAGCTAAACGGAATTGTAAAGGAGAACGCCACAAATAAACCTTTGCCATTTGCTACAATCAACTGTAATAATGGCACCAATACCGTAACAGATGTAGATGGAAAATTCCAAATTTTATCAAAAACAGCTATAACCTCTTTTGAAATTTCCTACCTTGGATTTCTAAAAAAAACAATTGAAATTGAAAGTAAAAAAAATTATTATGTTGTTGCGCTTACGCAAAAAACTAATGATTTGAATGAAATAATAATTCTAGGGATTAATCCCGCATTGGCAATAATTCAAAAAACAATTGCACATAAAGACTTCAATAATCCTCAAAAAAAACTGTCTAGTTTTGAATTTAAAGCCTACAATAAACTCATAGTAACGGCAAATCCAGACTCCATTAGCAGCAACATCGATTCTATTTTTATTGAAAAAAACGCAACTCCAACATTCGTCAAAGTCGATTCTTCCAATTATAAGTTTAAAGAAATAATCCGACAACAGCATTTGTTTCAAACTGAAAAAATTTCCCTTTATCAATTTAAAACTCCTAAGCTAAAAGAAACCATTTTGGCTACAAAAATGGCCGGTTTCAAACAACCCATATATGAGATTATCGCATTCAATCTACAATCGTTTTCAATCTATGATAACAGTTATGAACTTTTTGAAACCAAATACAATAGCCCTATTGCAACCGATGCTCTAAAAGATTACAATTATAAACTCCTCGATTCGGTCATTGTAGATGGTAGAAATACCTATATGGTTTACTTTAAAAACAAAAAGAAAAGAAAAGCATCCGGATTAGAAGGCGTTCTTTATATAGACCAGGAAAATTATGCGATTGCCAAAGCCGTAATGCGGATAAAAGGGGTGCTTGACATCAGTGGCATACATGAGTTTCAGTATGTTCCTGAAGAAAAAATTTGGTTCCCTACGAATAGAACATTCAAAATAGTAAAAGGCAAAAATGATGACGATTTAAAAATTCTTGGCGGTACCATTCAATTTGATGGAGATGTTGAAAAGGATTTTAAAGCCCGAAAAAAAGAAGCTTCTGATTATATTTATTTGCTTTCGCAAAGCAACGCTTTTGATATTAAATACAACATTCCAACACAAATAAAAAAAGCGTCTATTGCTATTGAAATCAAAGACGATGCCATCAATAAACCTGAAAACTATTGGAATAACTTCCGGAAAGACAGTCTTGACAGTCGAAGTCAAAAGACTTATTTGGTCTTAGACAGTATTTCTGTAAAAAGGCGAATTGAAAGCAGAATAAGTTTTGGACGAAAAATTATCAATGGTTTTTTGCCCGTTGGTCCTATTGATTTAGATTTACGAAAAATCATTAGTTATAATAATTATGAGGGATTTCGTTTGGGAATTGGAGGGATAACTAATGAATATTTTTCTAAAAAATATAAACTAGAAGGCTATACTAATTACGGAACGAAAGACGGAGTTTTCAAATATCATTTGGGTGCGGGAACCCGATTAGGGAAGTTTTCGAACTCTTGGATTGGGGTTTCTTATACGGATGATATTAGAGAAATTGCAAGCACCGTATTTGCCATTGACAAAAGAGCCTTCAAAATTTACGATCCAAGACCTATAAATATCAGTACATTTTATAATTATGTGAGTTGGAAAACATTTATAGAAACAAAAATAATTCCTAAAACCGAAAGTGTTTGGGAACTTTCGCATACGGTAGTGGAACCTAAATTTAATTATGCGTTTAATCTAAACAATAAATTATATTCTGTTTTTAATATGACAACCGCAATGGTTTCTTTAAGATGGAATCCGTTTAGTGATTATATGCAAACCCCGACTGGCCGTATTGAAGTCGATAAGCGCTTTCCTAAATTCACCTTTCAATTTACAAAATCGTTACCCAAAATATGGCACAATGATTTTGATTTTAGCAAAATAGATTTCAGAACAGAATACGAAAAAAAATATTTAAATGGCCAAAAAACAAATTTGCTTTTTGAAGCAGGTTATGCTTTTGGCGATGTTCCATTGACGCATTTGTATAATACTTCACCCAACAATATCACTAAGGAAACGGTGATACAGCGAATTACTTTTTCTGGTAAAAACAGTTTTGAAACTATGTTTTTCAATGAGTTTTTCTCAAGTGAGTACGCTTATTTTCAATTCAAGCATGGTTTTAGTCGGGTAACTTTATTCAAAAAAATAAAACCCTCATTAGTGCTTGTATCCCGAATGGCTTGGGGAAATTTACAAAAACCGGAACAACATGTTGGAATCGATTACAAAACACTTGATAAGGGCTATTTTGAATCTGGAATTGAGCTAAACCAAATTTTTAAAGGATTAGGTTTAAGTGGTTTTTATCGTTATGGGCCAAATCAACTTCCTAAATTTGAAGATAATATTGCCATAAAAATAAGTTTTGTACTTAATTTAGGGCTTTAAAATTAATACTGAAGGAACTCTACTCAGCCAAATACTGCGAGAATCCACTAGCGTTTTCCAGCTTTCGAGACTAATAATCATTAAATCCTGATTTGACAAAAACTCTTTTTTAACAATTCTCTCCTGCATCAAGGCAATATTTTTTGGATATTTTTTTTCTAATGATTCGATAGCACTCTTGATAACAAAATTAGTATTAACATGATTATTTACATCCAAAACCATTACTTTGGAATCGTTATTAAAAATTAATTTCTGAATATAATCAATCAAGAATGCATCTTCAGCATTAAAGACAGGGAAAAAAATCTGATTTACTCCCTGTAATTCTTTATCAATCAATATTCCCAGTGGCATTTTGGTTTTAGAAATAATTTGTCTGGTTCGTTCATCAAAAGGGGAATTTTCGAACAGCCCTTCTTTTCCAGTAAATTTATCAATTAACCGATCTGGGTTAATAATTCTTGTAGTAAACCCAATTACTTTTCCAAGAATTGTTCCTTCAAAAATGGATTTCCCTAAACCTACTAATAACAAATCATAATCTCCTTGATTGGCAATCTCAGCAATTTCGGTTTCAATATCATTGGTAGCTTTGAAAATAGTTGTGATTTCCTGATTCAAATTTTCAGACTCTTCCACTATGGGTACAAAACTGCTTTTCTCTTTATCATCCATATTAAAAGGATGCATTTCATCGCTTAACGAAAGATGCAAGGCCGTAATACTCGATGTTTCTTTTTGTTTTTTTACTAAGCTATTTGCCAATCGCAAAAGGGATTTGCCTTTTTCATTATTCCCAAATGATATTAATATCCTGAATTTATTAGGATTGGCAATAATTTCGGGGATAATTGTGGTTTTATTTTTAAAAATATAATTGATTAAATCCAAGGCAGGTCCTGTCATAAAAGTAGTAACCAAAGCCATGATAACCATCATTGTAAAAACTTCAGGTGTTAAAACTTTGAGTTCCAAACCAATATTTAAAACAATCAATTCCATCAAACCTCGAGTATTCATCAAGGCGCCAATAGTCAAACTATCTTGCCAATTTTGGCCTACAAATTTGGCTGCCAAAGCACTTCCTAAAAACTTTCCAACAACAGCAACCAAAATAATAAAACCCGTTACCTTCCATAAATAAGGATCGTTGATAAGACCAATCTCTGTTTTTAAACCCGTAAATACGAAAAACAAAGGCAGTAAAAGAATCAAGGACACATCCTCCACTTTTTCTATAAATATAGTCCTGAATTTTGCCGCATCAGGCATAATTGCCCCTGTCATAAAAGCACCAAAAAGGGCATGAATACCTATAACTTCTGTAGCATACGAGGAAAGTATTAGTGTCAAAAAAAAGATAGCAACAACTGGTTTGACGATGGCGTCTTTGGAGCCATACAAATCTCCAATTCTTTTCAAAAAAGGTTTGACAATAAAAAGCATTGCTAAAACATAAACCAGAGCCAACCCAATAATGTAGAGCGAACTCACAAAAGTCCCCGCTTTTACGATAGCAATTACTACTGCTAATAAACACCATGCCGTTATATCATCTGCCGCGGCACAGGTAATAACTATAGCACCAAGTTTGGTTTTATGAATTCCTCTTTCTTGTACAATTCTGGCCAAAACCGGAAATGCGGTGATGCTCATAGCAATTCCCATAAACAAACTAAAGGCAAGAAAATTAACCCCTTCAGGAGCAAATTTATTGTACACAAAATAAGCCAAACCAATTCCGAGTGTGAAAGGAATAACAATGCTCGCATGACTGATAACAACCGCTTCATTGGCTTTGTTTTTAAGCACTTTCAAATCCAATTCCATTCCAATTACAAACATAAAAAGGATCAAACCAATCTGACTTAAAAATTTTAAATTCCCTAAGGATTCAACTGGAAATAGTATCGCCGAAAATTCTGGAAAATACATTCCTAACAAAGAAGGCCCAAGAACAATTCCCGCTATAATTTCACCAATTACTGTGGGTTGCCCAATTTTTTTAAATATCCAACCAAAAAATCGCGCTACAAAAATTATTGTAATGATTTGTGCCAAAAGAATTGCTAAAGGATCCTGAAAATTGTGTTGCATTGAAACTATAAAATCACTCCAAGATCCTTTTTCGATTCCAGAAATAGCAGTTTTTTTAACTGATTCTAGGTGTTTACCCTGTTTAATAATCCAATACATTAAAGCCGTAAAACCACCAGTTACGCCAAAATAAAATAATGCATTTTTATAGTTTTTCATATGTGTTTTTATGTAGACTTCCCTTACCCTAAAAATAGCAAAGATGAGAAAATCAAATATATAATTTATATCTCATAAATTATCTTAATGTAAAATAAAATAACATAGTCTAGTCTGGGAAACAATGCAAAAAGTTTACTCTAAACTTTACGATTTATAACTGTTTTCATTACATTTGCATGCATTTTTAAATCATCTATGAAAAAGAAAATAAAAGTAGGATTTTGGGAGTCTATCGCCCGAATTGTACTTAAAAATAGAATCGTAATCCTTGGCGCTATTCTTGTCATAACCATTTTTCTAGCATTGCAATGGAAAAATTTAGGTATGACCTATACCGAAGCCAATTTACTTCCTAAAAAACATATCGTAAACCAACAATACGAAGATTTCCTAAATAAGTTTGGTGAAGAAGGTAATCTCATTGTCATTGGTTTTAAAGACAACACTTTTTTTACACCAAAAGCGTTCAAAGCATGGAATGAATTAATGACTGGTTTAAAAAATTCCAAAGAAGTAGAATTAGTTGTTTCTTTAAACGATTTAAAAAAATTACAAAAAAACGAAGTTGCCGAAAAATTTGAGTTAGTTCCCCTCATCGACCCAACACAAACTCTAAACCCATCGTATTTACAAAAAATAAAAACCGAACTCTTTCATAACCTTCCCTTTTATGAAGGATTATTGTTCAATAAACAATCGGGTAGTATTCGTTCAGCAGTATATTTAAACAAGAAAATTGTCAACACGGCTGGAAGAAAAACATTTATCATTGAAAATCTAGTTCCAAAAATCGAAAAATTCGAAAAAACTACAGGAATCGACCTTCGCGTTTCGGGAATGCCATACATCAGAACCATAAATGCCGAAAACATGAAAGGCGAAATTGGTCTATTTATTGGCGCCGCATTATTCATTACTTCCTTAATTTTCTTTTTGTTTTTCCGTTCGTTCCGAGCCACTTTTATATCCATTTGTATTTTACTCTTTGGAGTAATGTGGTCGTTTGGAACATTAGGACTATTTCATTACAAAATCACTATTTTAACAGCTATTATTCCACCATTAATTATTGTAATTGGAATTACAAACTGTATTTTCTTAATCAATAAATACCAGCAGGAAATAAAATTACATAATAATCAAGCCAAAGCCTTACAGCGTGTCATTTCTAAAATTGGTGTCTCAACATTAATGACAAATTTAACAACAGCTGCAGGTTTTGCCACATTTATGATTACAGGTAACGACTTGCTTTTTGAATTTGGATTAGTAACCTCCATCAACGTTATCTCTGTATATCTGTTAACCTTAGTTGTTGTACCAATTGTTTATAGTTTTATGCCTTTGCCAAAGGAAAAACACTTATTCCACTTGAGTAAAACCTATATTTCAACCTTATTGGATTGGGTAGAAAATATTGTAAAATACAAACGCAAAGTCATCTATACCATTTACGCCCTACTCCTTGTATTTAGTGTAATTGGTGTTTCACAAATGAAAGTCTCCGGAAGCTTGATTGGCGAAATGCCCAAAAGCGCTTCCTTCTTTAAAGACATCGTTTTCTTCGAAAAAGAATTTAACGGAGTCATGCCATTGGAAATTATGATTAACACCAAACGCAAAAAAGGCGTTATGAAATTGTCCACCATGAAAAAAATGGACGAATTACAAGAAACAATTGCCACCATTCCAGAACTTTCAAAACCAATTTCTATTGTAAATCTGGTTAAATATTCCAAACAGGCCTATTACAACGGCAATCCTGAATATTACGAATTACCAACTTCGCAAGAGCAGGCATTCATCCTTTCATATGCCAAAAATGCCACTAAAAACACCAAAGAAAACTTGATGAAAAGCTATGTGGATTCCACAGGACAATATGCCCGAATCACCACTTTCATGAAAGACATTGGCACCAAAGAAATGGCAAAAGTAGAACACCAATTGCGCCAAAAAATTGATAAAGTCTTCCCAAAAGAACGCTACGAAGTAACCCTCACCGGAAAAGCATTAGTGTTCCAAAAAGGAACTTCATACCTAATTGATAACCTCATCGAATCTTTAATTTTTGCCATTTTCTTAATCGCATTACTAATGGCTTATTTGTTCCGATCGAGCAAAATGGTCATGGCATCCGTAATCACCAATGTGTTACCCCTTTGTATCACCTCAGGCTTAATGGGCTACTTTGGAATCCCATTAAAACCTTCTACCATATTGGTTTTCAGTATTGCATTTGGAATTTCAGTCGATAACGCAATTCAGTTTATGGCAAAATACCGCCATGATTTACTACAAAACAACGGAAAAATCAAAAAATCCGTATTCAGTGCATTAAGAGAAACAGGTATTAGCACCTTTTACACCTCAATTGTATTAATTTTTGGATTTGCCATTTTCACCCTTTCCAGCTTTAGCGGAACCATTGCACTAGGCGGTTTGATTTCTTGCACCTTATTGTTCGCCATGTTCGCTAACTTGTTGGTTTTACCAGCATTAGTGTTAACTTTTGAAAAGAAAAAAGCAAAAAAAGAAGAACTAATAGAAGATGAATTAGCAAATTAATTTTTTAATTTGGAGCTATTTCCCGCTATCCGCTACAATCTTTTTACCAGCCTAAAAAGGCTGATAAAAAGGATTTTCACTACTATCGGGGCTAGGGTATTGCAGTAATCAAAACTATTTATTGAATACAGCCATTCTTGAAAACCTTTCGGAAACCTCAAATTTATTCATTAAATCGAGGTCGCTGGCTCTTGCTTTTCACAGTATTCACTATTATTTTGACACCAAAAACACAAAGATAAAACAGATAGCAGGAAATAGCTCCTGATTCCGTATTTCTCGCAATGACTTTTAAAACAAAACAATTATATTTGCAATTCGATAAAAAAATATATTTTCAATATCAATCAAACTAAAATGAAACATACAAAAGTTAAAGACTTACTAAACAGCACCACGACGCTTCATGAAGTAAATGCAAAAGGATGGGTGAGAACTTTTAGAAACAATCAATTTATCGCTTTGAACGATGGTTCGACCATCAACAATATACAATGTGTTGTCGATTTTGAAAATACTGCCGAAGAAACATTGAAACGAATCACAACTGGAGCCGCTATTTCAGTTACCGGAGATTTAGTAGAAAGCAAAGGAGCTGGTCAAAAATATGAAATTCAGGTTAAAAAATTAGAAATTCTTGGCGATTCGGATGCAGAGAAATTCCCTATGCAACCCAAAAAACACTCTCTGGAATTCTTGCGCGAAAATGCTCATTTAAGAGTTCGAACAAACGCTTTTGGAGCAATTATGCGAGTACGTTCCGTACTTTCATTTGCTGTTCATCAGTATTTTCAACAAAAAGGATTTGTATATGTTAACACGCCAATCATCACTGGAGCCGATGCTGAAGGTGCTGGAGAAATGTTTCAAGTCACTTCACTACCATTAGACAATTTGCCAAAAAATGAAGAAGGTAATATTGATTACAAAAAAGATTTCTTCGGAAAACATGCTAACTTAACCGTTTCAGGACAATTAGAAGGAGAAACTTTTGCCATGGCTTTAGGTCAGATTTATACTTTTGGACCCACTTTTAGAGCCGAAAACTCCAATACATCTCGACACCTAGCCGAATTTTGGATGATTGAACCCGAAGTGGCCTTCAATGATTTGAATGACAACATGGATTTAGCCGAAGATTTTATTCAATATGTAATTAAATACACCATGGATAAATGTCCCGAGGATTTGAAATTCCTAGAAGGTCGTTTATTAGAAGAAGAAAAAGCAAAACCGCAAGCAGAACGCAGCGAAATGGCGCTGTTAGAAAAATTAAATTTTGTATTAGAAAATAATTTTAAACGCGTTTCTTATACCGAAGCCATTGCTATTTTAAGAGATTGTACCCCAAACAAAAAGAAAAAATTCAGTTATATCATTAACGAATGGGGAGCAGATTTACAATCCGAACACGAACGTTATTTAGTCGAAAAACACTTTAAATGTCCCGTAATCTTGTTTGATTATCCCGCCAATATCAAAGCCTTTTATATGCGTTTGAACGAAGACGGAAAAACAGTTCGTGCTATGGATATTCTTTTTCCAGGAATTGGAGAAATCGTGGGAGGTGCACAAAGAGAAGAACGTTTTGATGTATTAGTCGAAAAAATGAAAGCCTTAGGAATCGATGAAGAAGAATTATGGTGGTATTTAGATACCCGCAGATTTGGTTCAGCGGTTCACTCTGGTTTTGGACTTGGTTTTGAAAGATTAGTGTTGTTCGTAACAGGTATGACTAATATTCGTGACGTAATCCCTTTTCCAAGAACACCAATGAATGCCGAATTCTAAAAATTTGTTTCAAGCTTAAAGTTTAAAGTTGGCGAAAGTGATGCAACCTTAAACTTTAAACCTCAAACTTTTAAACAATAAAAATGCTAAAGCAATTCCTAAATTTAAAATTATCCCAGAAATTATCTCCTCAACAAATTCAGTTGATGAAGTTAATACAATTGCCTACGCAAGCTTTTGAACAGCGTTTATTAGAAGAAATGAATGAAAACCCAGCTCTTGAAGCCGGAAAAGAAGAAGAGGAATACGAAAAAGATGAGTTTGAAAATGAAGATTATGATGATTATGATGAAGCGGAATCAGAAAGAATCGATGCTGAAGACATTAACATCGACGAATATTTAAGCAACGATGACACGCCTGATTATAAAACACAAGCCAATAATTACAGCGATGATGACGAAGAACGCGAAACTCCCTTTGCAGCTCCAATTAGTTTTCATCAAGATTTAATCAATCAACTCAATACATTTATACTTAGTGAAGAAGACCGAGAAATTGCTGAGTTTTTAGTTGGAAGCATAGATGATATGGGCTACATCCGCCGTAGCATTCCTGATATGGTAGACGACATGGCTTTCACTCAAGGTGTTTATACCGATGAAAAAACGGTTGAAAGAATGCTACATGTCATTCATGAACTAGAACCTTCAGGAGTTGGCGCAAGAGATTTACAAGAATGTTTACTTTTACAGTTAAAACACAAAACCCCAACAGAATATGTAGCATTAGCAACTGATATTATCGAAAATCAGTTTGATGCTTTTACAAAAAAACATTACGATAAGCTTTTACAAAAATACAATGTTTCGAATGAGCAACTCAAAAAAGCCGTTCATGAAATCGAAAAACTAAACCCAAAACCAGGTGGTTCCTTTACTGGAAACAATAAAGTAACGGAAAATGTAGTTCCCGATTTTGCCATCAGAATTGTAGATGGTGAATTGGAATTAACTTTAAACGGACGAAATGCCCCTTCCCTACACGTTTCCAAAGACTATCAGGAAATGATGCAAACCTATAAGGATTCTCGTGATAAATCAGCACAGCAAAAAGATGCCGTTCAGTTTATCAAACAAAAACTAGATTCTGCAAAATGGTTTATTGACGCCATACGCCAACGCCAAGAAACCCTTTTTGTAACCATGAATGCCATTATGCATTATCAAGAGGAATTTTTTCTGGATGGAGATGAAACCAAACTAAAGCCAATGATTTTGAAAGATATTGCCGATATGGTAGGTCTTGATATTTCGACCATTTCACGCGTGGCCAACAGTAAATATGTGGAAACCCCTTATGGCACCAAATTGATTAAAGAATTCTTCTCGGAAGCCATGAAAAACGATCAAGGCGAAGATGTTTCAACCCTTGAAATCAAGAAAATTTTACAAAATACGATTGAAGAAGAAGACAAACACAAACCACTTCCCGACGATCAATTAGCTGAAATTCTTAAAGAAAAAGGCTATCCAATTGCCCGAAGAACAATTGCTAAATACAGAGAACAATTAGATATTCCTGTAGCGAGAATGAGAAAAAAAATGTAAACTACTATTGCAATATATAAAAAAAGGGAAAATTTGTTTGGAACAAATTTCCCCTTTTTTATGCCAATAATTATTTTTTCTCCTCCTTTCGCATCGCATGATAATAAGCGGCACGACTCAAAGGCTCATATTCTTCCGTTTCGCCTAACATAACGAGTTTATCATTGTCTGTTTTACGGAAACTATAATTGGCTAAATTTCCCGTTCGGGTACAAACGGCGTGTACTTTGGTAACATATTCGGCAGTGGCCATTAATGCGGGCATGGGACCAAAAGGATTTCCTTTGAAATCCATATCCAATCCTGCAACAATAACACGAATGCCTTGATTAGCCAAATCATTGCAAACCGTCACAATTTCGTCATCAAAAAACTGAGCTTCGTCAATACCAACCACATCACAACCTTGTGCCAAAATAGCAATATTCGCTGCTGCAGGAACTGGTGTAGAGCGAATTTCATTGGCATCATGCGATATAACCATTTCCTCATGATAACGCGTATCAATAGCTGGCTTGAAAATTTCTACTTTTTGCTTGGCAAATTGCGCTCGTTTTAATCGGCGAATGAGTTCTTCGGTTTTACCTGAAAACATGGAACCGCAAATGACTTCGATCCAACCAAATTGTTCTTTATGATTTACTGTATTTTCGAGAAACATTTTGTATTTTTCAACTTTAAAAATGAATAGTTTTTATTACTTTGTAGCAGGAATAAATCAACCTAAAAATTTATACTTTTACGTAATTCAAAAGTAACTGTTTTTTATTAAAGGTGACTTCTTCCTTTGGTTAAATAAAAAATAAAGAAGCTTTATATAAAGTCACCCCTAATTCAACATAATTTCTAAAAGATATGAAAAAACGATTGGAAGCCGATTTAATCAGCATTGCACACCGAATTTTACAACTCAAAAACAAGTCTGATATCAATCAACTGTATCTGGAAACACAAAAATTATATGAAAAATTAGCGGTCTTGCGGTTTATCGACACACAATTTGGAGAAGTTAAACCTACTATTGGTCAAGCTGAAATTGAAAAACAAATTGAAGAAGCCTTCGATGCAATCCAAGAAACTCCTTCTACACATAACATTCCTGAGGTTGTGGACCCCATAAATGAAACCCCTCAGACTGATACCATTGCACCACCTGAAATCGAAACTATAGTGGAAGAATCTATTGAGACTCCCACAGAAAAAGAAACAATTCCTGCAGAAGATTTGTCTTTTGTTCCTGCATTTGAATTAACCGAAGAAGAAACAGAGCTGGAGGTTCCAAAAAAACAGGAGGCAGTTCAAATTTCGTTTGAGGATTTATTAGGCGGAAACTATAATGACACTCAGTTTGTAAAAGTACATTCGCTCGAAAATATCCCAACAGCAATTGCCATTGATCTTGAAGAAAAAGAACTTATTCCTGTAACAGTTGAAGAAGAAAAAGAAGAAGAAGAAATCATGGACTCAAAACCTGTTTCTCTAAATGAAAAACTTGCCAAAGGAATACAAATCGATTTGAACGATCGCATTGCTTTTACAAAACAACTTTTTGGCAACAGTAGTGAGGATTACAATCGTGTTTTAAACC
>CANEXR010000047.1 GCA_947443815.1 Flavobacteriaceae bacterium
AAACAAATTAGAACTGTTGAAACCCTTGGTAGTGCTACTGTAATTTGTACTGATAAAACGGGTACAATTACCGAAAACAAAATGAGTTTGGCGCAATGGTACACCTTATCAACCAATCATATTTCAAATTATAAAGAGACAATCCAAAAAGAGGATGAAGAATTATTGAGTCTTGCTATGTGGGCTAGTGAACCCATACCGTTTGACACAATGGAAATTGCGCTACATGAATCTTACAGCAAATTAGGAATAAAAAACGAACGCCTCAATTATCAATTAATTCATGAATACCCTTTGGGTGGAAAACCACCAATGATGACCCATATTTTTGAGAATAAAAAGGGAAACAAAATCATTGCTGCCAAAGGCGCTCCTGAAGCTTTGATGGCTTGCTCTCAATTATCCGAAGACCAAAAGATACAGATTACAAAGGCAATGAATACAATGACTACAGAAGGATATCGCGTCTTAGGAGTTGGAGTCGCACCATTTTCAGGCACAAATTATCCCGAAAAACAACAAGATTTTTCTTTTGAATTCAAGGGGTTAGTGGCTTTTTATGACCCACCAAAAGAAAATATAAAAAGAGTTTTCGAAACCTTTTACAAAGCAGGAATAGAAGTAAAAATAATAACTGGTGATAATGCTTCTACAACCGCTACAATAGCAAAACAAGTAGGTTTTAAAAACCCTGAAAAAGTACTCAATGGTGATGATTTGATGGCTATGGATGATGCAACTTTAAAAGCAGCTGTACTAGAAACCACCATTTTTACAAGAATGTTTCCCAATGCCAAACTAAAAATCATAAAAGCACTAAAAGACAACAATCATATCGTTGCTATGACGGGTGATGGTGTTAATGACGGACCTGCACTAAAATCAGCTCATATTGGTATAGCCATGGGAAAAAAAGGAACCGAAATTGCAAAAGAGGCTGCCAATTTAATTCTTATCGATGATGATTTTGCTAAAATGACCGAGGCTATAGCTATGGGAAGAAAAATTTACATCAATTTAAAAAAAGCCATTCAATACATTATTTCCATTCATATTCCGATAGTATTAATCGTTTTTATCCCCTTGGCTTTAGGCTGGGTATATCCCAATATATTTTCGCCAGTGCATGTTATTTTTCTTGAAATTATAATGGGGCCAACCTGCTCAATAATCTACGAAAACGAACCAATGGAAGGTAATTTGATGCTTCAAAAACCACGTCCCTTAACGAGTACTTTTTTTAATATCCGCGAAATTATAATTAGCATTATTCAAGGAATAGCCATTACGCTCGGACTTTTATTTATTTATCAATATTGTGTGTTTCAAAACTGTTCCGAAAGTGTAACCCGAACTGTTGTTTTTTTGACCTTAATAACTTCCAATATATTCTTGACACTTACCAATCGTTCGTTTTATTATTCGATTTTAACCACTCTGAAATACAAAAATAATTTGGTTCCAATGATTATTGGTATTACCCTATTCGTTACCGCTCTATTATTGTTTGTGCCTTCGTTTTCGGATTTCTTTAAATTCGATGCTGTATCAACAAAACAAATAGGATTAAGTATTGTAGTTGGTGCCATTTCGGTGTTATGGATAGAAATTTACAAAGGAATTAAACGGGTAAGAAAATAATTCTAATTTCAACCTTTATTCTTCTTCTCTAAAAATAATATTAAAACCCAATTGAAAAGAAAGGCTGTTTGCTTTTGATACATCTTTATATTCCAGAAGATTATCTGCCAAAACATAAAAATTAACAGGCCCAAATTTACTGGACAATCCTAATCCTAAATTGGCCAAAGAATAGGAATCTAAAGTATAAGTAGCTTTTATTTCTAAAGAGTTAAAAACTTTTCTTCGGTAATAGGTAGTTAAAGCAACCAAAGGTGTTCGTGATGTAGTCATAACAAATAATTGGGCTCCAACGGCACTTTTATATATCCTTTCAGCATTGAAATCTTGACAATTACAGCCTTCTGATTTTTCTTCTTCAAAAGAATATTGGATTGAAGTATTGAATTTTGCTGGGCGCCAAGTGGTATATTTGTTGTACAAAGTATCTAATGGAATAGCATCTTTAAACTCTTGAAAAGCATCATTAGGTTGATTTACACCATTAAAATTAGGCAACACACCTTTAAATTGATAGAATCCTTTGTATCGAAAGGTCTCGACTTCTTTGGAATGTTTTATAAAACCTATATCAACAGCACTAGCCGTAATTTGAAGATTTTTTTGCGGATAATAAGTAAACCCAAAATCAAAACCTAGACCTAGATTACCTCCAAGCAAGGCTTTTTTTCTAATGTCTTTTGCAATATCTGTATTATCACCTTCATTATCATATTTGGTTATTCCTGATGTATGCAATTGCAAATTAGAATAAATAACCTGATCATAAACGTTACTATTTGAAGGTATGGTATAAATATATCCTGAATTATTTGTTGAAGTAGCATTAAAAATACTAGAATATATTTTGGCTCTAGCTCCTAAAATCAAATTCGGCCTTACATTTTTAGTATACCCAATATGAAATACCGAAAGCAAATCAGCTTTTGCATTCAAATCACCTAGATTAAAAGATTTTCCTAAATAATCTTTATTACCATCGATTGCTAATAACGCAATATCTTTAGGCACATACGAAAGCATATCAAATTCTTGGTACATTCCAAACGAAACATGCGCCTTATCATCTTCCGTTCCTACTCGAAAACCACCACTAAAAACTTCAAGTTGTTCATTAATAGCAACCCTATCATTGCTGCTAGTTGACAATAAAACCTGCCTAAGTTTATCATTAAAATCAACTCCATTATTTGCAAATAAATCATAGGCCGAAAATCCACTAGAACTTATATGTGCTGAAATGCCTGACAATAAGGGCACTCCAAAATACCATTTGTATGCAACATCTGAACCAGGGTTCGTCATTAAAGATTGTGGTATTGCTGTAAAATTATACAAAACTTGCTTGTTTTGCGAAAAACCACAAACGGTTATACTAAAAATAAAAAAAAATAGCATTTTTCTCATTCGACTACCAAATAAGCGGTTACACTTGAACGCAGTTTTATACTCCCTAGACTGCTTTCGCTTAGTATTGGACCAGGAAACATTCTAAGAACAAAAGCAATTTTTGTTGTATTTTTCAATAAATCAAGTTTTATATTTTCGAATATTTCGGTTTTGGTGACTATATTTTCAGTCCCAGAATAGGCTGGAATTGGAAAATGCATGGTATAAAGAGGTGCATTTGTATTGTTTAGTAAAGTTACGTCTATTGTATAAGCTCTATTTATTGTGTTGTTGATTTCAAAAAAGAAATCAGATCTTACTAGATTATCCTTAAAAAAAGAATCGTTAAATAGTGTAACTGTTGGAGCATCAAAAAAAACACTTTGTTCAATCCCATTGGTTATAAATTCATTTGCTGGAACTTCAAAATAAGCTAGATTAGAAACAAAAACTGGTTCTAATTTTATATCATTTGCTTGGTTAAAATCTAAATCACTGCTACATGAAAAAGAAACCAACAACAATAATAATCCTAAAATCTTATTTAAAATATTGTTTTTCATAAGCGGTATAAAAGTTTATTCTTCTAATAAAACGAATAATCAGTTTGAATATTGCTTCTAGTGAAACTCGCCGAACAATTTGGATGCTTCATTATAGGCACTTTCAAAACTCATTGGACTTAAATTTGTATTTTCTTTTTTTGATGTAAAAAAAGACAATAGCTTCTCTGAAGGCATATTCCCAGTTAAATGATCTGTAGCCATTGGACAACCACCAAATCCTTGAATTGCACCGTCAAACCGTCGACAACCTGCTGTATAAGCAGCCTCTATCTTTTCAAACCATTTATCAGGTGTAGTATGTAAATGTGCGCCGAATTCAATTTGGGGATATTGGGGAATTAAATTAGCAAACAAATACGCAATCACATCAGGAGTTGAACTACCAACAGTATCCGAAAGGGATAAAATTTTCACTCCCATATTAGATAATTTTTGTGTCCACTCTCCCACTATTTCGGTATTCCAAGGATCTCCATAAGGGTTTCCAAATCCCATAGAAAGATAGGCAACAACCTCTTTATTATTTTTATAAGCAACTTCTAAAATTTCTTGTAAAGTAACCAAGGATTCTGCAATGGTTTTATGGGTGTTTCGCATTTGAAAATTCTCAGAAATCGAAAATGGAAAACCTAAATATTGAATTTCGGAATGGGAAGATGCCGCAATTGCCCCTTGCGTATTAGCAATTATAGCTAATAATTTGCTACGGGTTTGAGACAAATCGAGTTGTGCTAAAACGGCTGCTGTATCTTGCATTTGTGGGATGGCTTTAGCAGAAACAAAACTCCCAAAATCTATGGTATCAAAACCAACCCTTAACAACGATTGAATATACGCTACTTTTCGTTCCGTAGGAATAAATGTCTTTATGCCTTGCATAGCATCACGGGGACATTCTATAATTTTTACTGTTTCCATAGAAACCCAAAGATAGGAAAACAATTAGAACTTCAAAACAAGGAAAAAACTATTCAAAAAAACAATTTCAAACTATAATCGGGCTACAATTTTCTTGTTTATGGCTTTCACCAAAGCAGGACCTTCATAAATAAAACCGGTATAAAGTTGAATTAAACTTGCTCCTGCGTCCAATTTTTCTATAGCATCATCGGCAGAATGAATACCACCAACTCCTATAATTGGAAATGCTTTATTGCTCTTTTCCGACAAAAATCGAATTACTTCTGTAGAACGTTGTCGCAATGGTTTTCCAGAAAGGCCGCCCATTTCTGTTTTATTTTCCGATTGTAATCCCTCCCTAGAAATAGTAGTGTTGGTTGCTATTACACCAGCAATTTTTGTTTCTTCAATGATTGCAATAATATCTAACAATTGACCATCTGTCAGATCAGGAGCAATTTTTAATAAAATTGGTTTTTGTTTTGGTCTCGACTGATTTTTATTTTCTAAAGTCTGTAACAATTGTGTCAATGGCTCTTTATCCTGTAAGGCTCTTAGATTTGGCGTGTTTGGAGAACTCACATTCACCACAAAATAATCCACATAATCAAACAATGCATCAAAACAAATTTCATAATCTGATGTAGCTTCTTCATTAGGAGTCAGCTTATTTTTACCAATATTACCACCAATAAGTACCCCTTTATTTTTCTTCAAACGTGCTACAGCTTCGGTAACACCCGCATTATTAAATCCCATTCTGTTAATAATGGCATTATCTTCTTTCAAACGAAACAAGCGTTTTTTCGGATTTCCATCTTGTCCTTTTGGTGTTAGTGTACCAATTTCGATAAAACCAAATCCAAAATTGGAAAATTCTTGGTATAAAGAGGCGTTTTTATCAAATCCTGCAGCTAAACCAACTGGATTTTTGAACTTTAACCCGAAAACTTCTGTTTCTAAACGGCGGTCATTCACCTCGTAAAGTGCTCTAAAAAGAGTAGGAAATCCAGGTATTTTGGACACAAACCGCACCAATGAAAAAGTAAAATAATGCACTTTTTCTGGGTCGAAACAAAAAAGTATAGGACGAATAAGCAATTTATACATGGTGATTTTATTATAATGGTGCAAAAGTAAAGAATAGTTTTCAGTTCAGAAACCTAAAGAGCAGGTTTTAAGAATGAAAAACAATATAAGTGAGGATTACAATTTAATTTTTCATTTTAATAAAGTCTTAAACATGCACTTTACAACAGATTTATTTCTGATAAAATCAAAAGGCAATTATAATAGAAATTAAAGAGCAATTTCTAAACAAATTAACATAAAATGCATTTCAATGCCACAAACCTACTTTATATATTGTATGTGTTTTTGCAATGACCTATATTTGCATTCCTAAAAATATTAAAAATGATTAAGATTACTTTACCCGACGGGTCAATTAAAGAGTTTGCTTCTGGGATTACTCCCATGGATGTTGCCAAAAGCATTAGCGAAGGATTTGCCAGAAATGTAATTTCGGCTTCTTTTGAGGGTACAATTGTAGAAACAACGACTCCTTTAACCACAGACGGTAGTCTTATTTTATATACTTGGAATGACGAAGGCGGTAAAAAAGCATTCTGGCATTCTACCTCTCACGTGATGGCTCAAGTCCTTGAAGAACAATATCCAGGTATCAAATTAACACTTGGACCTGCTATCTCAAATGGTTTTTATTATGATGTAGATTTTGAAGATCAAAAAATCACAGATGCTGATTTTAAAAAAATAGAAGATCGTGTTTTAGAAATTTCAAGAGAAAAACACGAATTTAAATTGCGTCCCGTTTCTAAAGCAGAGGCTTTGGAAGTGTACAAAGACAATGTTTACAAAACCGAATTAATTTCGAATCTAGAAGACGGAACCATCACTTTTTGTGACCATGCCACTTTTACAGATTTATGCCGTGGTGGTCATATTCCAAATACAGGAATCATTAAGGCAATGAAGATTATGAGTGTCGCTGGTGCTTATTGGAGAGGAGATGAAAAAAACAAACAGCTAACACGTGTTTACGGAATTTCATTCCCAAAACAAAAAGACTTAACAGAATACCTAGAATTATTAGAAGAAGCCAAACGACGTGATCATAGAAAACTAGGTAAAGAATTAGAATTGTTTGCTTTTTCACAAAAAGTAGGAGCTGGTTTGCCTTTATGGTTGCCAAAAGGTGCTGCCTTGCGAGATAGATTAGAACAATTTCTAAAAAAAGCACAGAAAAAAGCAGGTTACGAACAGGTAGTTACACCACATATTGGACAAAAAGAACTGTATGTAACTTCTGGTCATTATGCCAAATATGGTGCGGATAGTTTCCAACCTATAAATACACCCGCTGAAGGAGAAGAATTTTTATTAAAACCAATGAACTGCCCTCATCACTGTGAAATATACAATGTGAGACCGTGGTCGTACAAAGATTTACCAAAGCGCTATGCAGAATTTGGAACAGTTTACAGATACGAACAAAGTGGAGAATTACATGGATTAACTCGTGTACGTGGATTTACTCAGGATGACGCGCATATTTTTTGCACACCTGAACAATTAGACGAAGAGTTTAAAAAAGTAATTGATTTAGTACTCTATGTATTTGGTTCCCTTGGTTTTGAAAACTTTACGGCTCAAATTTCATTACGCGACCAAGAAAATAGAGAAAAATACATTGGTTCAGATGAAAATTGGGAAAAAGCAGAGAATGCAATTATCAATGCTGCACGTGACAAAGGATTAAATACTGTTATTGAATATGGCGAAGCTGCTTTCTATGGTCCAAAATTGGATTTTATGGTAAAAGATGCTTTAGGAAGACAATGGCAATTGGGAACAATTCAAGTGGATTATAACTTACCTGAGCGTTTCGAATTAACCTATAAAGGTTCTGATAATGAACTACATAGACCTGTAATGATTCACAGAGCACCATTTGGTTCAATGGAAGGATTTATCGCTATTTTATTAGAACATACAGCAGGAAATTTTCCACTTTGGCTTATGCCTGAACAAGCTATAATCTTGTCTTTGAGTGAGAAATATGAAATATATGCTAAAAAAGTTTTAGATTTGCTGGAAAATCACGAAATTCGCGCCCTAATTGACAATAGAAACGAGACAATCGGGAAGAAAATTAGAGATGCCGAGATGCAAAAAACCCCGTTTATGTTGATTGTAGGTGAGGAAGAAGAGAAAAACGGTACCATTTCTATCCGTCGTCATGGACAAGAAGGAAAAGGAAATATCAGCGTAACAATAGCGGAATTTGCAGCTATCGTAAACGAAGAGATTAGCAAAACATTAAAAGTATTTACAGTTTAACTTAAATTATAAAGTCATAGCAATAAGAAGCAACAGAGGTTATCAACCTCGCGTAGAAAAAAAGGATGCACATAGAATAAACAATTTTATTCGTGGTGTACAAGAAGTAAGACTTGTGGGTGAAAACATAGAGCCTGGAGTTTTTAAACTTGCAGAAGCTTTAAGATTAGCGGATCAATTTGAATTGGATTTAGTTGAAATTTCGCCAAATGCAGACCCACCCGTTTGTAAAATCATGGATTACAAGAAATTTGTTTACGAACAAAAGAAACGTGATAAAATCCTAAAAGCAAAATCTACTCAGGTAGTGGTTAAAGAAATTCGTTTTGGACCGCAAACTGATGAGCATGATTATGAGTTTAAAAGAAAAAACGCAGAGAAATTCCTAAAAGAAGGCGCAAAACTGAAAGCTTTTGTATTCTTCAAAGGACGTTCCATTATCTACAAAGATCAAGGGCAAATTTTATTATTAAGATTAGCTACTGATTTAGAAGAGTTTGGAAAAGTAGAAGCGATGCCGGTTTTGGAAGGAAAGAGAATGATTATGTTCATTGCTCCTAAGAAAAAGAAATAAGTCTTAAAGTGGAAAGTCTTAAAGTCTAAAGTCCTAAATTGACTTTTGACTTTTGATATTTAAACTTTCAGACCAAAATATAAGTAAGTAAGAATAAATTAAAACACTAGGAAAAAATGCCTAAAATGAAAACCAAATCTAGCGCCAAGAAACGTTTTAAAGTTACTGGTTCTGGAAAGATTAAAAGAAAGCATGCTTTTAAAAGTCATATCTTGACTAAAAAATCTAAAAAACGTAAATTAGCTTTGACACACTCAGCGCTAGTTCACAAAACAGATATGAAAAGCATCAAACAACAATTAAGAATTATTTAATTAAGTCTTAAAGTTGTAAAGTCAAAGGTCTAAAACACTTTCGACATTAGACTTTAAAAACTTTTGACTAAATAATCTTTAGGTTAAAACAATTTCAATAACCTTGGAGTACGGCCTTAAGTTCCTTTGATTCAATTCAGGACGCCTGCTACAAAAAAACAGTAAAAATTATGCCAAGATCGGTAAATTCAGTTGCTAAAAGAGCAAGAAGAAAAAAAATAATGAAGCAAGCCAAAGGTTTCTTTGGTAGACGTAAAAACGTTTGGACAGTTGCTAAGAATGCGGTAGAGAAAGCAATGTGCTACGCTTACCGTGACAGAAAAGTGAACAAAAGAAATTTCCGTGCATTATGGATTCAACGTATCAACGCTGGAGCTAGATTGGAAGGAATGTCTTATTCACAATTCATGGGTAAAGTAAAAGCTAACGGTATCGAATTGAACCGTAAAGTTCTTGCTGATTTAGCGATGAATCACCCAGAAGCTTTCAAAGCAGTACTTAATAAAGTAAAATAAACGTTTTATAAACTCAATTTAGATTTACTTACTTATATAAAAATCCCGTTTTAACGGGATTTTTTTGTTTTTATACCTATTTGAATAAAAAATATCCCCTTTTTTTAATTCGGAACATTTTTAATATTGCTTTACTGTCAACACATTAAACAAAATACTATGACAATACTAAAGTATATATCATTTTTATCTTTTGCTCTTTTATTTTTTATGGCACCATTTATTGTCAAGATAAGTCAAATCTTAAAAAAGAATCTAAAAAAGAAATTGCTACAACTGCAAAAGCAGATTCAACAAAAGTAAATAAAGCCGCAAAATTAAGCATTAGCGATAAAATTAAAGGCTGCAAAAAAATAGAAGCCTATTCCCCATGTATCAGGATACCGCTACTGGAAACATGTAAACTTCATGTTGAAAAATCAATTAAATAAGGAGTTTATTTATCAAAGTTATTCGATGAATCGACCAACAGCTTTATTTTTAAATCAAAGCATGCTTCGTTTAACTTACATCATTAGTTTTAAAAAAACCAATGATTAAATTGAATTTGGAATGGTAAATACTGCTTTTTATTACGATAAAAAATGCCATCAGCAAAACTGAAAGAACTGATATTTCAGAAGCAATTCTTTTATCTGAAAAAAATTGTAGCAAAAGATAGCACGGGTTACTTAATATTGGAAGATGCCTTTTCTGGATGAGAAACTAGACCCTATAAAACAAAACGTACCTCCTGGTATGCCGCCAAATCAATTCAAAAACTCAGATACCAAATAACCAATATTGGAATCTGAGTTTTTTTTTGAAAAATATTTAAATTTAGTTCAAAACAAACTTCAATTCCATCCTTCCTCTCAACTTAAAAAAAAATTATTTTTGTGCGTTATATAATGAATCAAAATTCAATTTCATTTGCAAAAAACAGTTTTATTTAAAGACAAATGGTTATTTGTTTAGATGATATTTTTCAATAATATAATGTGTTATAGGTCTCAAAGGCTTTCTAGTTTCGGGATGAAATCCAAAAGAACTAAAAAGTTCTATTTCTCCATTATATTTAGCATACCAAACTATTGGTAGTCCATCTTTGAAAAAAGTAATGGTATCCTTAACCGTTATTTTTTTTAAATGATCCAATTCAACCAAATTCATAGGCTTGACTTTTTCCTTATTTTTCACTGCTTCATATTCCACTGCTTCATAATGATCTTTTACCCAAATCATTCCGTCTTTGTTCGGAAAAAAAATATGCTTCACACAATATCCCAAAGACAATAAAAACAAAAATACAAGACTCATAACTCCTATTTTTTGTTTCCACGAAAACCTTTTTATAGGTGCAATCATTTGTGGAATAATTCTGGCATCCCTCTCTTTCCCTCCTTTATCTGCATTATCTATCGAAACATCCATACGATAATCCTCCGTTCTAAATTTCAGATAAGGTCTCGGATGAAAATCTACTAAAACAGCAATAAGATTTAGACTTTCTATCTGACTGATATCGGTGTTTTGAACTAAGAAATTTTTAAAAGGTCTAAACTTATCGGTATCAAAAGCGGCTATTTGTTTGATTTTACTCTCCTTTTCTTTAAAATCAAAGAATCTATCAAAAATACCCAAATCCGTCTGATTCTGATTCTTTTCAAAAACCAAACTACACAATTTTTTAATTTTTGCAGGAGTAGGATTTATCAAATAATCTGAAAAAACACCTTGTTTTTCCAGCTCATATTTTGCTTTTACAGATTGCTTGTATGCCTCTAGAGTATTCATAAAAATAATAAATTGGAATGGTTCGGAATTGTATGGAATGATTCGGAATCATCGGAATGATTGGAATTCCAAGCCATTAGTATGCTTCAAACGCTATTCCTTTGCTTCAGAAATAGTTCTTGTTTTAACCTGCAATTAATACAAATGTACAAAACTCTTTCAAAAAAGTGTTGCTAAACAGTTTGAGGATTTTATCCGGGAAGTATAAACTATTTCATTCTGTTTCAGCGCACTTCACTTCCCAAGAAATAAAAAGAGCAAAACCCTATAAATGGTTTTAGTCTCAGGCAAAAACCCGATTTAATTATCGGGCAGCCCAACTCATGTCTAATTTTTAATTCTAAGAAAATGAAAAAAATATTTTTAGCAGCCCTGTATATTCTTGCCTGCACCACAATGGTATCTTGTACTAATGATGAAGTAGCAACACCTCCAAACCAATCAAAAACAATAGTTGCATCGGAGACTGGGGGAAACTCATCTGGACAAACCCCTACAACACCCCCAAAACCATAATCATAATTAAAACAGTTAATTCTAATGTACTTCTATTACAATTAATTTTAGTATTTTCGGGAAATGATACTTAAAAGAGTCCATTTCCCGATTTTTATTTTTCTGTTTATGCTGTTTTTCACTTTGAGTTCTTGTGAAAAAAAACAAACTGCTACAAAAGAATTTAAAAGCAATACAGCCTACAAAACCTATATTGATCGTGCTGAAAAATTTTTTGCTAATAATCAATACGATAGTGCTTTTTACTATTACACCAAAATTAAATCCAATAGTGATGTAAATAATGAATCAGAAAAAATTATTTATTCCTTATTAAAAATTGCTACAATTCAACAAATACAAGCTGATTATGCTGGTAGTGAAAGTACGGCTACTGAGTCTATTTCGCTATTTCAAAAAACAACAGACTCCTATTACAAAGTTGCAGTCTTTAATCTTTTAGGCATCAATTATAAAAATCTTTTTAATTATAATAATGCTATTCTAAATTACAAAAAAGCACTTGATTTATCTGAAGATACGTTTCAAAAAGCTATAATCCAAAATAATATTGCAGTCGTTTATATGGACAAGCAGGATTATGAAAAAGCAATCCAAATTCTTTACCCCTTAAGTTTAAAAAAAGAAATCATAGAAAACCAAGAACAATATGCCCGAACGCTTGATAATTTAGGGTATTGTTATTTTAAAAGTGCTGACCCAAAGGCATATCAATATTTAGATAAAGCGCTGTCTATAAATAAAAAATTAAATTATGACTTCGGAATGACGACTAGCTATCTGAATTTTTCTGAATTTTATAAAAACGCTAACCCAAAACTAGCTTATCAGTATGCCAAAACTGCTTATGAAAAAGCTACAAAAATAAATACGGTTGATGACCGATTAAAAGCACTGGCATTATTAATTCATTCTAGTAGCGAAAACAAAACCAAAAGCTATTCGGCTGCCTATCTCCGTATCAATGACAGCATCAATAAAGTACGCCAAAAAGCAAAAAATCAATTTGCAAAAATCAAATACGATTCTAAGAAAGAACGAGAAGAAAATTTAATTTTAAAAACACAAAAAGTTGAAAACGAACTCGAATTAGAAAAAGAAAAAAACAGAAATTTGTTGTTATTGTTTTGTATTGCAATGGGAATTTCGGGAACAGTTTTCATTATTTATTTTTTAAATGTTAGAAATAAACGTGAAAAAATAATGTCTACTTATGAAACCGAAACCCGAATATCAAAAAAATTACATGATGAATTAGCGAATGATGTTTATCATACTATGGCTTTTGCAGAAACACAAAATTTAGCCAGCAGTCAAAATAAAGAACAGCTTCTGAATCATCTTGAAACCATTTATACCCGAACCCGAAATATATCCAAAGAAAATAGTAGTATCGAAACTGGCATCCATTTTTTATCCTATTTAAAAGAAATGATGGCTTCTTTCAATACCGATGAAGTGAATATATTAGTAAACGGATTGGACACTTTTAATTGGGATTTATTAGAAAATAATAAAAAAATAACCGTTTACAGAGTCCTCCAAGAA